>JAYTRE010000211.1:0-3037 GCA_043746395.1 Pseudonocardiales bacterium | reverse complement strand
TTCTCGCACCGGGCTCGGATGAGTCTCGGGCGCCAGACGAGCTGGTTCTTCGGCATCAACCTGGTGACGTTGATCTTCTCCGAGCTGATCATCGCGGTGTTCGTGTACCCGCTGCATCAGCCTCACGGCGGTGCCGTGGTGTTCCTGGTGAACCTGGTGACGATCGGGTTGGGAACGATCTTCCGGTTCTGGTCGTACAAGCGGTTCGTCTTCCTGCACCCGGACAAGGTGCATTCCCGCGACGCCAACCTCGACGTCGAGCTGGCCGAATAGCACCGCAGCCCGGTCGGTCGCCGCGCACTGGGACGTGTCCTCGAGGCCGTCGGACGAGTGTGGCGCGTCAGGTGCGGGCCGTCACGTCGCCTATCGCCTCGTCGAGAATGCTCAGGCCAAGCGCGATCTCATCCTCCGTCGCGGTCAACGGAGGGGCGATGCGGAAAACTCCGCCCATGCCGGGCAGCTGGACGACGTTCATGTGCAGGCCAAGTTCGAGGCAGCGCTTGGTTACGGCGGCTCCGAGCACGTCCGAGCTCTGCTTGGTCTCGCGATCGAGTACGAGTTCCAGGCCGACGAGCAGGCCGCGTCCACGGACATCGCCGATCACGCGATGACGGGTCGCGAGTTCGCGCAGGCCGTCGGCGAGCACGCCGCCCAACTCGTGTGCGCGCCGATCGAGGCTGTCGCGTTCCAAGATGTCCAGCACGGTGTTGCCCACCGCCGCCACAAGCGGATCGGACACATGCGTGGTGAAGAACAGGAAGCCGCGGTCGTGCGCCGCCTGCTCGATCTCGCGCGACGTGACGACAGCGGCGAGGGGTAGCCCGGCACCGAGGGTCTTGGACAGGGTGAGGATGTCGGGGACGACGCCATCGCGCTGAAATGCATACCAGGTGCCGGTGCGGCACAACCCAGTCTGCGCCTCGTCCAGGATCAGCAGCATGCCGCGTTCGTGGCACTTGCGCTGCAGGGCGGCGAGGTAGCCCAGCGGCGGCTCGAGCAGACCGCCCGAGCTCAGGATCGGCTCGACGATGCACGCCGCGAGACTTCCGACGGATTGGGCGTCGATGAGCTCGAAGCCGAAGTCGAGTTGCCGCTGCCAGTCGAGCTCGCCGTCGGGGGTGAAGAAGTCCGGGCGGTAGGCGTTCGGCGTGGGGATCGCGAAGTTGCCGGGCGCCGCCGGCCCGTAACCCTTGCGGCCGAAGCTGTAGGTGGCGCTTGCCGCGGCCTGGGTCATGCCGTGCCACGAGCGGGCGAACGAGACGATCTCGTGCCGACCGGTGACAAGTTTGGCCATTCGGATCGCGGCTTCGTTCGACTCAGCCCCCGTGGTCAGTAGCAGCACGGTGTCCAGCGGGTCGGGCAGCGAGCCGGCCAGACGTTCGGCGAGTTCTACCACCGGCCGGCTGAGCATGCCGCTGAACAGGTGGTCGAGCGTGCCGATCTGCTTACGGACGGTGGCGACGATCTCGGGGTGCGAGTGGCCGAGGATCGCGCTCATCTGACCCGACGTGAAGTCGAGGATGCGGCGTCCGTCGGCGGTGGTCAGGAAACTCCCGGCCGCCGAATCGATGATCTCGCGGGTGAAGTCACCGGCACCGGAATACCGGACGAGGTGCCGGTCTGCGCTGCGCCAGAACGCGTCCGAGGCGGTGGGGTCGAGCTGTGGTGCAATCGTCATAGGCGTCACGCTAGGCCGCCGCGCAGCGGCGTGTCCATCGCACACTTCTTGACCTACTGTCCGGTTCTGCCGTACAGCTTGAGACATGACGCTGAATCCCTGGCGGCTCCGCCTGCTCTGCCAACTCGAGACGCTCGGGACGGTGCGCGCCGTCGCGTCGGCCGCGCACCAGAGCGCGTCAAGCGTGTCGCAACAGCTGGCAGTGCTCGAGCGCGAGACCGGTGCCAGACTGCTGGAGCGCACTGGCCGCCGAGTGCAGCTGACAACCGCAGGCCACGTGCTCGCCAGCCGTGCCCGCGGCATCCTCGACGAGATGGCCGACGCCGAGGCCGAATTGCGGGCCCTGGGAGATGATCCTCTCGGCGTCGTGCGAATCGCCGCCTTCCAGAGCGCGATCCACTCGCTTGTCGTCCCGGCGGCGGGAGCACTGCGTCTCGCACACCCCGGCGTCCAGGTGCAAATCGATGAGCTCGAACCTCACGAGAGCACGTCGGCGTTGCTGCGCGGCGACATCGACATCGCCCTCACCACGACGGACTTCCTGGATGCGCCACGCCACCCCGACGTCCACCTCGTGCCGTTGGCAACGGATGCGATCGTGCTCGTCGTCCCACCCGGCCACCGCGTTGCCCGGCACGACACGATCGAACTTTCCGCCCTCGCCGACGAAGACTGGACCTTCGACCTGCCCGGCACGTACATGGCCAATCTCGCCACCCGGCTGTGCCGCCAGGCCGGCTTCGAACCGCGCGTCGTCTGCCGCTTCAATAACTACCTGATCGCGCTGCAACACGTGCAGTCCGCTGGTTCGGTGACCCTGCTCCCCGAACTCGCGCTCGACCCGCGCTACGACGTGATCGCACTCGGACTCACTCCGCCAACTCGCCGACGCATCACCGCAGCGATCCGCTCCAGCTCGACGCCACGGGCCTGCGTCACAGTCGTCCTCGACGCGCTGCGCGCGCAGTCGTCCCCGGCGACGGCGCCTGGTTCTGATCCGCTTCGGCAAGGGCCGGCCGCCGTTGCAACCAGACTCGATCTGGTTGTGGACATCGGGCGGCCCAATCGAAACTAGTCGCCGCCGCCGATATCGGTCTGGTAGGCCTCATAGATCAGGTCGGCGCCCCGCTGGCGGTGGCCCACGACGATCCCCAGCAGTCTCGTCGCCCGTTCGCGCACCTGTGGGGCGTCCTCGGCGGTGACGGGCGGCTCGGTGTCCTCGACGAGGGCGGCGAGCTCCGCGCCGATCAGGTGGTGCTCGCTGGTCAGCGCGTCGACGGCGTTCGCGAGGCGCAGGTCGCCCGCCAGGATCGCCTGGTGCAGGCCGCCGTCGCCTTCGGTGACGGCGATGTGCTCGCG
>JAYTRE010000210.1:0-5881 GCA_043746395.1 Pseudonocardiales bacterium | reverse complement strand
GCTGGCCGTCATGGTCGACACCTTCCGCCCGCTACGGCTCGGCGAAGGGGGCCGGGCCAGCGACGACGGCAGCTACGCCTGGAGCTGGTCCGGGCGCGGGCCCAGGCGGTGACCGCCGCAGCCACCGCCGACGTCGCGGCGACGACAGCGGTGCTTGCCGCGCAGGACGGGGAGCTGTCCGTCGGCGACATCGCGGCGATTCGGGCGCAGGTCACGTCTATCGGCACCTGTAGCATCGCCGACCCGATCGCTGAGCTGCTGTCCCTCGGCCTGGTAGGCGCCCCATGACAAGCTGGCTGGGCCTCGCGGCCGACGACCTGTTCGGGCTGGACAACCTGCCCTACGGGGCGGCCGTGACGCCCGATGGAGCGGCGCACAGCCTGGTCCGCGTGGGCGACGCCGCCCTCTCGCTGACCAGGGCCAGCGCAGCGCTGGCGCCGAGCCTCGCGCCGCTGTTCGCCGAGGGGAACCTCGACCGGCTGCTGGCCGCAGGGCCCGCCACCTGGTCGACGCTCCGTTCCACGGTGCAACGCTGGCTCACTGACGGCGAGCACCGGGCCGCGCTCGAGCCGCTGCTGTTGCCCCTGTCCGAGCTCCGGATGCGGCTGGCCTTCACCGTCGCCGACTATGCGGACTTCTACGCCTCGCAGGCGCACGCGACCAACGTCGGGCGGCTGTTTCGCCCGGAGTCCGAGCCGCTGACACCCAACTGGAAGCACCTGCCGATCGGCTACCACGGCCGCGCCGGAACAATCGTCGTCTCGGGCTCGGCGATCCGGCGTCCCAGCGGGCAGGCGCGCACCCCGCAGGGAGCGGTGAGCTTCGGCCCGTCGCGACGCCTGGACATCGAGGCCGAGGTCGCCTTTGTCGTGGGCACCCCCTCCGAGCTCGGAAGCCGGGTGCCGGTGGCTGCGTTCCGGGAGCACGTCTTCGGGCTGTGCCTGCTCAACGACTGGTCGGCCCGCGATATCCAAGCCTGGGAGTCCGTGCCGCTCGGCCCCTTTCTGGGCAAGTCGTTCGCGACGTCGGTCGCCGCGTGGATCACGCCGCTCGCGGCTCTAGACGCGGCCTGGTGCGACCCGCCGCCGCGTGAGCCCAGGCCCCTGGCCTACCTGGACGACTCGGCGACGCCGGCGGCGTTGGACCTCGCGATCGAGGTGCGGCTCAACGGCGAGACCATCTCCCGCCCGCCGTTCGCGTCGATGTACTGGACGCCGGCCCAGCTGCTCGCCCACCTGACCGTGAACGGCGCGAGCCTGCGCACCGGTGACCTGTTCGCGTCCGGGACGGTGAGCGGGGAGCACCGACAGGAACGCGGTTCGCTGCTGGAACTCAGCTGGAACGGTAGCCAACCGATTACGCTGCGTGACGGTCAAACGCGCACCTTCCTCGAAGACGGCGACGATGTCGTGATCTCAGCGACCGCGCCGGGGGCCCACGGCCGGATCGCGCTCGGCGAGGTGCGCGGGCGCGTCCTGGCGGCCACAGTTGACCGGGATGGAACCGGCGCGCCGTCGGGCGACGAATAGGCATTGTGGAGACCGCCCTTGCCGACATCGGCGAACGCCTCACCCAGGGCCAGCCCGAGGCCCTCGAGGAGTGCTACCGCACCCTCGGGCCGTTGGTGATGTCGTATTTGGCCCGCTACCTCCCGCAACCGGACATCGAAGACGTCATGCAACGGGTCTTCTACGAGGTCTGGCGGGTGCATGAGCGCTACGACCCCACCCTCTCGTTGCGCGGCTGGGTGCTCGGTATCGCGCGCAAGCGGGCCATCGATCAGCTGCGCAAGCGCAAGGACGTCGTGGTCCCGCTCGATTCGATGCGCGAGATCACCGGCGACGACGGGCGTGAGGTCGCCGAGCGCTTGGTCTGGGCAGACGAGGTCCGGACCGCGCTCGACCTGCTGCCCGCCCTGCAACGTGAAGTGATCGAACTCGCGTACTTCGACGGCTACACCCAGACCGAGATCGCCCGTGCGCTCGACATCCCGCTCGGCACCGTCAAGACCCGGACCGCACGCGGACTGCAGCGCCTGGCCGGTCTGCTCGAGCACACGCGGGAGGATTGATGTTCGATCGAGGGCGTACGCGACCAGCCGTGCCAGGAGCAGAGCGAGGACGCTCATGACCACTCACATCTCCGACGAACTCCCGCAACTGCTGACCGGGGAGGCGACCCGCGAGGTCGTCCAGCGCGCAGCTGCCCACCTGCGCAGCTGCGAGGACTGCCAGCAGGAACTGGTTTCCGCGGTGGTCGCGCACGCCTCGCTCACCTCAGCGCAGCGCTTCGCGCCGGAGCTCGTCGTGCGCTCCACCGATCGCGCCCCGCAGCGCCCAGCGGACACCGCGCCGGTCGAGCCGCTGCCCGATCTGAGCAGCGTCTTCGCGCAGGTTCGCGACGAGGCGAGCGCCCGGCCGTCCGCTGCTCGCGGCCGAGCGCGGCGGCCCCTGATGGCCGTTGCCGCCGTCGCGGCGGGCGCACTTATCGGCGGTAGCGGCGTGGCCCTGATCGCCAACGTCCACCGCGGCGCGGCGGTTACCCAGTCGATCGCACTCAGCGCATTCGGCGTGGGACACACCGGCGCCAGCGCGACCGTCACCCGCAGCGGCGAGCTGTCGCTCAACGCGAGCTCCCTGCCGCGCCTGGATGCCACCCACCGCTACGAGGTCTGGCTGACTAACGGCGCGCGAACCCAGATGAAGCCGATCGGCTGGATCGGGGACAACGGCAAGGCTGCCATGTCGGTGCCGGCGAGTCTGATGAAGACCTATAGCGACATCGAGGTCAGCGTCCAGCAGGTCAACGACCCGACGTACACCTACAGCGGCACGAGCGTGCTGCGTGGCAGCTACTCAGCTTGAGCCCCGGCCTTGCGCGGCGGTCGCGGGACGAACGCGCTGGTGCGAGCGGCGTACTGGGCCCACCCGTCGCGCTGGGAAAGGTGCCGTTCCAGGATGCGGGCTCCGGACCCCTTGGTGAGCATCAGGGTCATGAGCACCGGAGCGTAGCTCGTCACGATTCCCGGCCAGTGTTCGGCTGCGATGAGGAAAATCCCCCACCACACGCACGCGTCACCGAAGTAGTTGGGATGGCGGGTGTAGCGCCACAGGCCGACGCTGATGACCTTGCCCTTGTTGGCGGGAGCGCGCCGAAAGGCCTCCAGCTGATGGTCGCCGACGGCCTCGAAGCCGATGCCGACACACCAGAGGGCCACGCCCAGCCACCCGAGCACCCGGACCGGACCGCGCTCGAAGGCGCCCACCAGGATCGGGCCGGCGATCAGCAGGGCCAGCACCCCTTGCAGCAGGTACACCATCCGGATCGCGTACAGGTCCGGATTGCCGCGGGCTTTCGCGAGCAGCGCGGCGTACCGCGGATCCTCTGGTCTGCCGATCGTGCGCCGGGCGATGTGCTGGGCCAGCCGCAGGCCCCACAGCACCGGCAGCACGAGCAGCAGCCACCGCCGCAGCGGGTCGCCGTGGCCCGCTGAGCGGACGAACACCGTGGCCGCCGCGGCCGCGAACAACAACCCCCAGGCCGTGTCGATGACACTGTGCTTGTGGGCGATTCGCGACGCGACGAAGGTGCCCGAGAGGACGGCAAGCAGCGCACCGACCACCCACGGCAGGCTGGCGGCCAGCGCGGCGGCGGGAAACGAGCTCACGGCGTGACGGTATCGGCCGTCCAGGGCCTGGTAGCCGGCATCGCGCTCCGTCCGGTCAAGGTGGGCGCCACGGCGAGGACCTGGTCGACGCCCATCCGGCCCTGCTCGAAGCTGAGCGCACCACCGACCAGGTAGAGCCGCCACACCCGGGCGACTTCCGCGCCCACCAGCGTGACGAAGTCGGGATATCGAGCTTCGAACGTGTCGATCCAGTGCCGCACCGTGGTGACGTAGTGCTCCCGCATCGCCTCGACGTCGCGGACCTCGAAGCCAGCCTGTTCCAGATATCCGATCGTCTGTGACAGGGGGCGCATATGCATGTCGGGCGCGATGTAGGCCTCGATGAAGGCACCGCCACCGGGGGCGGCATCGGGGCGGCGCGACATCTGCTGCAGCAGGAGCCGACCGGTCGGTTTCAGCGCGCCCCGCAGGATAGCGGCGTAGGCCGGGTACTGCTCCGCGCCCACATGCTCGCCCATCTCGATCGAGCTGACGGCATCGAAGCTCTGCCCGGACTGGGCGAGCTCGCGGTAGTCCTGCAGGTGCACCGTCACCCGGTCGGTGAGGCCGCGTTCGGCGATCAGTTTGGCGCTGTGGTCGTGCTGCTGGGCGGACAGCGTCACGCCGGTCGCGTGCACGCCGAAATGCTCCGCGGCGTAGCAGATCAGCGCCCCCCAACCGCAGCCCACGTCGAGCATCTCCATACCCGCCCGCAACCCCAGCTTGCGGCAGATCAGCTCGAGCTTGGCGTCCTGCGCCTGCGCCAGGCTCTGACCCGGCGCGGTGAAGTAGGCACTGGAGTAGACCATGCTGTCGCCGAGCAGCAAGCGGTAGAAGTCGTTGGACAGGTCGTAGTGGTGGGCGATGGCAGCCCGATCGCGGCGCCTGGTGTGCAGCCGGCCGGACAGCCGAGCCTCCGCCGCCGGCGGCGTGGGCGCCAGACCGATCGCCCCGAGGCGCGCCGCTGTGGTCGCGGCCGCCAGTCGTCCGTGGGTCGTGAGCGAGCTGCCCGCCCTGTCCCGCCGGCTCCCGAGTTCCCACGCCCGGCGCAGGCCGTCCGCCAACTCGCCCTCGACGTCGAGCTCACCGGTGACATACGCGCGGGCCAGGCCGAGTTCGCCCGGTGCCCACACCAGCCGGCGCAGCGCCCGCCGGGAGCGGATCACCAGCACCGGGCCGTCGGATGGCCCAGCCTCGCTGCCGTCCCAGGCCCGCAGGCGCACCGGCAGCTCGATGCCGGCGACGTCGCGGACCAGCCCGGCCAGGCGGTCGGCCACAGTGGTCTTGGTGGGCATGGTGTCCTCCCGATTGCTCGTGCGTGCTGCGACGGGCAATCCCTTGCGCCACAAGGCGATCCCGTGCTTGGTGATGAGTGCCCGAACGCGCCAGTTCTCGGCGGGATGGCGCAGCGCCGCTGCGAGCACCGTGCGCACTGCGGCCGTCCGGCGGACTCCCCGAACGCTCGCCGTGAACGGCCGCTGGCCCGGCCGGTGGAGCGTGACGATGAGGGCGAGGCGCTCCCCCGGCTCGGGCACGCTCATCCGGTAGTAGCCGTCGACGGGGTAGAACGGCGAGACGTAGAACTGCTTGTCGGTCTCCGCGCGCCCGGCGTGGTCGGTGCGCATCAGGTAGCGGTGGCGTTCCCCGTAGGTGTTGTGCACTTCGGCCACCACGCACACGAGTTCGCCGGTCGGATCGTGACACCAGTACAGCGACAGCGGGTTGAAGACGTAGCCGAGGCTGCGCGCGTTGGCGAGCATCGTGATCCGCCCGCCCCGCAGGTCGATGCCCTGGTCACCGAGGTAGGAATCGACGTTCTCGCGCAGCGTGCGAGCCGGGTCACCGACATGATCGCGCGCCTCGAAGCGCGCCAGGACCCGCAGCGGCCGGGGCAGCCGGGGCAAGTCGTCGAGATCGACGAACCATTGGTAGCTCGAGTGCCGGACCTCGTGGCGGACCGGCTCAACCCGGACGTGCTGGATCTGCACCTCGTACAGGGCAGCCGAACTGCTCACCAGCTCACCCCCAGCGAGGCCGCCGCCTCGACCCCGGAGCGGCAGCCGTCCTCGTGGAAACCCCAGCCGTGGTAGGCGCCGGCGTAGGCGATCACTGCGTCGTTGAGCTCGGGCAGCCGGCGCTGTGCCGCCACCGAGTCGGAGGTGTAGACGGGGTGCTGGTACACCATCCGGTCGATGATCGTGCGCTCGTCCACCC
>JAYTRE010000209.1:0-2302 GCA_043746395.1 Pseudonocardiales bacterium | reverse complement strand
TTCACGATCGCCGACGTCCCGGGACTGATCCCGGGCGCCGCCCAGGGCCGCGGGCTGGGGCTCGACTTCCTGCGCCACATCGAGCGCTGCGCCGTGCTGCTGCACGTGTTGGACTGCGCCACCCTCGAACCCGACCGTGATCCCCTCAGCGACCTCGACGCCCTCGAGGCCGAGCTCGCGCAGTACGAGTCGGAGTCGGTGGCCGAGCTGGGGGAGCTGCTCGCCAAGCCCCGGCTCGTGGCCCTGAACAAGATCGACGTGCCCGAGGCGAGGGAGCTGGCCCAGTTCGTCCGACCGGAGTTGCAGGCGCGCGGGCTGCGGGTCTTCGAGATCTCCGCTGTCAGCCACGCCGGGCTGAAGGAACTGACCTATGCACTGGCCGAAGCTGTCGAGGCTGACCGGGCCGCCCGGCCGGCCACCGACGCCGCGCGGATCGTGCTGCACCCCAAGGCCGTCGATGACGTCGGCTTCGTCGTAGACCCCGACCCGAACGAGCCCGGCGGGTTCATCGTGCGCGGGGACAAGCCCGAGCGTTGGGTGCGCCAGACCGACTTCGCCAACGACGAGGCCGTCGGCTACCTTGCCGATCGCCTCGCCCGGCTCGGTGTCGAGGCCCGGCTGGCCGAGCTCGGTGCGCTGCCGGGAGCCTCGGTGACGATCGGCGAGGTCAGCTTCGACTTTGAACCCACCGCGGGACTCGACGACGCGAACTACGTCCCCACCCGGCGCGGCAGCGACGAACGGCTCGACCCGTCGACGCGGCGCGGTGCCGACCAGCGGCTGGCCGCGAAGAAGGCCCGTCGACGCAGCAACGACGGCCTGGGAGCTGACCTCGACGAGGCTGTGCTGGCGGCGACCCAAGCTGACGAGGACGAGCGATGACACGTCAGGCGGTCGCCGCGGCGCAGCGCAGCGTCGTCAAAGTCGGTTCGTCCTCGCTCACCTCCGCCGGTCAGCTGGATCCCGGGCGACTGGACGCGATCGTCAGCGCCTTGGCTGCCCGGCACCTGGGCGGCCAGCAGGTCGTGCTCGTGAGCTCCGGGGCGATCGCGGCGGGAATCGGCCCACTCGGGCTGCGGAGCCGGCCCAGCGACCTGGCCACCCAGCAGGCCGCCGCCAGCGTCGGCCAACTGCTGCTCGCCGAGCGTTACGCCGCATCCTTCGGGCGTTACGACCTCACGGTGGGCCAGGTGCTGCTCACTGCCGACGACCTGCACCGCCGCGGCCACTACCGCAACGCCGACCGCACCCTGGAGCGACTTCTCGCCCTGGGCGTCATCCCGATCGTCAACGAGAACGACACGGTGGCCACGCACGAGATCCGCTTCGGTGACAACGACCGGCTTGCCGCACTCGTCGCTCACCTGGTGCACGCCGACGCGCTGGTGCTGCTGTCTGACGTCGACGGGCTCTACACCGGTCGGCCCGGCCGTCCCGGTTCCCGGTTCATCGCCGAGGTGCATTCGATGGCCGAGCTCAGTGGCGTGGACGTCAGCAGCGCCGGCAGCCACGTGGGTTCGGGCGGAATGGCGAGCAAGGTCGACGCCGCTGCAATCGCGACGAGCGAAGGCATTCCGGTCCTGCTCGGGACCGCGGCAAAGATCGATGATGCCCTCGCCGGTACCGCCGGAACGCTCTTTCACGCCGCGGGGGATCGCAGCGCGTCGCGGCTGTTCTGGCTGCGGCACGCCACCACGCCGCGGGGCCGGTTGATCCTGGACGCAGGCGCCGTCGAGGCCGTGGTGCAGCGGCGGATGTCGCTGCTGCCGGCCGGGGTGACCGGCGTGAGTGGGGAGTTCTACTCCGGCGAGCCGGTTGAGCTCGCCGGCCCGGACGGTGTGGCGATCGCTCGCGGCCTGGCCGGCTACGACGCCGCGGACCTGCCCGCGCTGCTCGGGCACAAGACTGCTGACCTGCCGGCCGAGTTCCGCCGCGAGGTCGTGCATCGCGACGATCTCGTCGTGCTGTAGCCAAGCCAACGCTCGCCCGGGCGGTCGGTTGTCACGTCGAGACGCCGCTAGCACCGACGCCGTACCCTGGGCGGGTGAGCGAGCTGACCGCTACCGAGCAGGATGTGCGCGCCGCCGCGGCGCGAGCGCGAGCCGCTGCCGCTGAGCTCGCGCCGCTGCGTCGAGCGGACAAGGATGCCGCGCTCGTCGCGATGGCCGCGGCTCTCGGTGAGGCGAGCGAGGAGGTCCTGGCCGCCAACAGCGTCGACGTCGCCGCGGCCCGCGCGCAGGGTGTGGCCGAGGGGATCGTCGACCGTCTCGCCCTGACGGACGCGCGGATCGCCGCCATGGCG
>JAYTRE010000208.1:0-1789 GCA_043746395.1 Pseudonocardiales bacterium | reverse complement strand
GCGCTGACCGCTCACGCGGCTCCGGCCAGGCTCGCGGCGACCTGCTCGGCGAACCAGTCCACGATCTGCTCACCGGCGAGCACACCGACCGCGGTGGTGCGCGTGACGTGCGGGGCTGCCCAGCCGGATTCGAAGAGCTCGCCGTGGGCCGGATGCACGCCTCGGTCGGCGCGCAGCAGCAGGTCGAGATCGAGCAGCGAGTCCCCCGCGGCGAGCACCAGGTCGGCCTGCAGGCGCACCGCGACCTCGGCGACGGCCGAACTCTTGGTCAGCACCTCGGGTACCCAGTAGAGCTTGCGGCCCTGCAGCGACGTGCGCCAGCCGCGTTCGGCGGCCCAGGCGCCGACGTCGTCGACGAAGCCAGCCGGCAGGTGCTCGGGCCGGACCACCGCATAGCAGAACAGCTCGCGGGCGTTGTGCAGCTTGCGGGTGAACTCCGGCCGGCAGAGGTGCCCGATGTGCTCCCACACGGCCGACAGCGGGTAGCCACCGGCCAGCGAGGCGGTGACCCGCGCCGACCAGGCGCGGTCGAGCTCGCCGGCCACGTAGAGATCCGCGCCGTTCGAGGCGATCGCGAACGGCGCCGGGGGCCCTGGCAAGCGCACCCGCGCCAGCTGCTCGGGCACCCGGGTCGTCACCGGCACCAGGGTCGCCGACGCGCCCAGCGTGGCGAGAACGCCAGCGGCCCGCGACGTCAGGAACGAGGTGGGTGCGCCGTCTCGGCTCTCCACCGCCACCAGCTCGGGCGCGGGGACGGACAGTCGGGTGGCGCGCCGCGAGTAGATGAGCGTCTGATCCAGATCGGACGCGATGAGGATCCTCACCCATGCACCGCCCGGCCGTCGGCGCCCGTTCCAGCCCGAGTGAACCGCGGGTGGATCAACCCGACGCAGCTGTACGGCAGCCCGGGCACGTCGAGCACTTCGACGCCACGCTGCTCGGCGAGCAGCAGGACGTGCGCGAGGTCGGCACGCGCGTCGGGTCGGACCAGCACCCGCCACGGCACGCGGCGCAGCAGCACGCGGGTCGTCTCGCCGACGCCGGGCTTGACCAGGTTGAGGTCGCCGATACCGAACTCGGCGCCGATCGCCGCCACTGCCCGCCACCCCGCCCAGGTCGCCGAGCGAGGCCCGCGCTGCACCACCGGCCAGTCGCGATCGACGCGCTCGTGCACGTCGGCGAACCGCCCGGCGATCGCGTCGACGAACTGCGCGGAAACGTCGTCGCCGGCGAGACCGCGGTAGAACTTCGCACCGTGGAACTGACCTGGCTCGATCAGCGCGTCGTTGAGCACGGTCCGCGACACCAGCCCGGAGACCGTCGAGTTCAGGCTTGCCGAGGGGATGAGGTAGTCCTCGCGCGTCCCGAACGTAGGCACGCAGCACCCCGGGTCGGCCAGCACGGCCAGCTCCGGGGAGAAGGCGAGACCGGTGGCGGCGTTCACGTCGAGGACCGCGGTGGCGAGCTCGCGGGCAATCGCGCCCTTTCCGGTCCAGCCGTCGACGAAGACCACGTCCGAGGCGGCGTGGTGCCCGGCCAGGTAGCGCAGGGCCACTTGGTCCAGGCCGCGCCCGCGCACGATGCTCATCGTGTAGTGCGGCAGGTCCAGCCCGTGTACGACGGCCGCCCACCGCCGCATCAGCACCCCGATCGGTGTGCCCGCGCGCGCCAGCGAGACGAGCGTGGCGCGCCGGCCCCGCTCGGCGAGGACGAGTTCGGTGACCACGCCGACTGCGTGCGCGAGGCGTTCGGCGCCGGTGGCCAGTGCCTCGGCGAACAGCGCCTGGTA
>JAYTRE010000207.1:0-3918 GCA_043746395.1 Pseudonocardiales bacterium | reverse complement strand
CGTACGGCATAACGTTCAGCCGGTACGAGGCCCTGGTGCTGCTCGTCCACTCGAGCAGCGGCTCGCTGCCGCTGTCCAAGATCGGCGAGCGGCTGCAGGTGCACGCCACGTCGGCGACGAACGTCATCGACCGCCTCGAGGGGGCCGGCCTGGTGCGCCGCGAGCCGAACCCGCTCGACGGCCGCGGGACGCTCGCGGTGATCACCGATGCCGGCCGCGAGATCGCCCGGAAGGCGACGGCCGACGTGAACGCCGCCCGCTTCGGCCTGTCCGCCCTCGAGCTGGCCGACCTGCAGGCCGTCTTCGCGACGTTGCGTCGCCTTCGGGTCGACGCGGCGGATTTCGTGGCGGACTGACCTCGCCTTGGCCCCGTAGCCGGTTGTTTCGCGGCGTGTCGCCCTGCTGCGAGGCCAAGGCTTGTGACGGGCGCCGCAATTGTGCGACCGGCGCCAGGCTTGGCATTTAGTAGGACGTCCAAGTAAATTGGCGGCAAGCGGGAGAGTCGCCGTCTCCCCACGTCCTAAGGTCGGTGTATGGACGCAGCGCAGATCGCCGAGGGCCGCGCCCGGTGGCAGGCCCGCTATGCCGCCGCGAGCAAGGCCGAGCGTGACTACACGACGCTGTCCGGCGTCGAAGTCGAGCCGCTCTACGGCCCGAGCGGTGCCGATGAACGGATGGCGCGCATCGGCTGGCCGGGGGAGTACCCGTTCACGCGTGGCATCCACCCGACCGGCTACCGCGGCAAGCCGTGGACGATCCGGCAGTTCGCTGGCTTCGGCAATGCCGAGCAGACCAACGAGCGCTACAAAATGATCCTGGCCGAGGGGGGCGGGGGCCTGTCGGTCGCCTTCGACATGCCGACGCTGATGGGCCGCGATTCCGACGACGAGCGGGCGCTCGGCGAGGTGGGGCACTGCGGTGTCGCGATCGACTCCGCCGCGGACATGGACGTCCTCTTCGACGGCATCGACCTCGCCGCGACGACGACGTCGATGACGATCAGCGGGCCGGCCGTGCCGGTGTTCTGCATGTACGTCGTCGCGGCGGAGCGTCAGGGCGCCGACGTCAGCGCGCTCAACGGGACGCTGCAGACCGACATCTTCAAGGAGTACATCGCCCAGAAGGAGTGGGTGTATCCGCCGCGGCCGCACCTGAAGCTCATCGGTGACCTGATGGAGTACGTGGCGACGGAGGTCCCGGCGTACAAGCCCTTGTCAGTGTCGGGCTACCACATCCGTGAGGCGGGCGCGACCGCAGCGCAGGAACTGGCGTTCACGCTGGCCGACGGGTTCGGCTACGTCGAACTTGGGCTGTCCCGGGGGCTGGACATCGAGCAGTTCGCGCCGGGACTGTCGTTCTTCTTCGACGCCCACATCGACTTCTTCGAGGAGATCGCCAAGCTGCGCGCCGCGCGCCGCATCTGGGCCCGGTGGCTACGCGACGTGTACGGCGCGAAGACCGACAAGGCGCTCTCGCTGCGCTTTCACACCCAGACTGCCGGGGTCTCGCTCACCGCCCAGCAGCCGGACAACAACATCGTGCGGACTGCCGTGGAGGCGCTGGCCGCGGTACTTGCCGGCACCAACTCGCTGCACACCAACGCCCTTGACGAGGTCCTCGCACTGCCCAGCGAGAAGGCCGCCCAGATCGCGCTGCGCACCCAGCAGGTGATCGCGGAGGAGACCGGGGTGCTCAACGTCGCAGACCCGCTCGGTGGCTCCTGGTACGTCGAAGCCCTCACCGACGAGATCGAGGCAGCGGCCGAGCAGATCTTCACGCGGATCAGGGAACTCGGCGGGGACGCCACGATCAGCTCGGGCCTGCTGCGCGGTATCGAGGATGGCTGGTTCATCGGCGAGATCGCCGACTCGGCCTTCGCCTACCAGGTCGCGCTGGAGAAGGGGGCCAAGCGCGTGGTCGGCGTGAACACCCTCACCGGGGACGTCGGCGACGAGCTGGAGATCCTGCGGGTCTCCCACGAGGTGGAGCTGGCCCAGCGGGCGCGCCTCGCGACCCGGCGCGCCTCGCGAGACCAGGCCGCCGTGGATGACGCCCTCGCCCGGATGGTGGCGGCCGCCCGCGAGGACCGCAACACCGTGCCGGCGATGCTGGACGCGGCACGGGCCGAGGCGACGCTCGGGGAGATCTGCAACGCGTTCAAGCCGATGTGGGGCGAGTACCGGGAACCGGCCCGCTTCTAAAAGGCCGAGCCCCCGAGAGCGCGCTGCCACGTTGGACCGGACCGCGGGCGCGCTTCTGAAAGCCCAGGTCCCCCGAGAGGGCGCTGCCACGTTGGCCCTGACCGCGGGCCGTGACAGCGATCGCGGCGCCCGCACCCGCCCGCGGCCGGCAGTACGCACGTCTGGGAAACTAGCGGGTATGCGCCCACGAGCACCCCGCCGCCCAGCCCCCCAGAGCGCCGCGCTGTCCTCCGCGATGGCCGGTGCGATCGACCTGGCCGCGGTGAAGGCCCGCTCCGAGGCTGCGGCCCGGGCCGCCACCACACCCGCTCCGGCGGCGGGAACGGCGGTTGTCGACATCACCGAGGCGAGCTTCCAGGCCGAGGTCCTCGACCGGTCCTTCCAGGTGCCGGTGGTGATCGACCTGTGGGCCGAGTGGTGCGGCCCGTGCAAGCAGCTCTCCCCGATCCTCGAACGGCTCGCCGGTGAGGCGAACGGCGCGTGGATCCTCGCCAAGATCGACGTCGAGGCCAACCCGCGCATCTCCGAGGCGTTGCAGGTGCAAAGCATCCCGTCGGTGTTCGCCGTCCTGGGCGGCCAGCTGGTCCCGGGCTTTCAGGGTGCGCTCCCCGAGGCGCAGGTGCGCGAGTTCATCGCTGCGGTGCTGCAGGCAGGCCAGGAGGCGGGGCTTCCCGGCGCCGGTGCTGCGCCGGAACCCGGCCCGGTCGAACCGGGGCCGGCCGACGCAGCGGACGCACCTGGGGTGCCCGAGGACCCCAGGCTGCTCGCGGCGGAGCAGGCGTTGCAGGACGGCGATTACTCCCTCGCGGCCGAGCGCTACCAGGCGATCCTCGACGTCGAGCCGGCCCACGAAGACGCGGCGCTTGCCCTGCGTCAGGTACGCCTGTTCGAACGCGTCGAATCCCTCGACCCGGCCGTCTCGGCGCGTGCCGCCGCCGAGCCCGACGACGTCGACGCCCAGCTGGGGGCGGCCGATTTAGAGATGGCCCGCAACGCCGTCGACGACGCGCTGCGGCGCTTGCTCGGCGCGCTCACCCGCACCGGCGGCGACGACCGGGACCGCATCCGCCAGCGCCTGCTCGACTACTTCGAGCTGTTGGGTCCCGACGACGCGCGCGTCGCCCCGGCCCGCCGCGAGATGGCGCGCTCGCTGTTCTGAGATCAGTTCGCGGTGTGCGGCATCAGGGCGTTATCGGGGATGACTCCCAGCCGCCCTGCCTGGTAGTCCGCCATTGCCTGGAGGAGCTCGTCGCGGGTGTTCATGACGAACGGGCCGTAGTGCGCCACCGGCTCGCGGATGGGCCGGCCGCCGAGCAGCACCGCCTCCAGGGCCGGGCGGTGGGAATCCTGACCCGGCGCGGCGGCGAGGGTGATCCGGTCCCCGGCACCGAAGACGGCCAGCTGGCCGCCGTGGATCGGGCGGCCTGCCGAGCCAACCGTGCCGGTGCCGGACAGGATGTACACGAGCGCGTTGTAGTCCGCCTGCCACGGCACCGATAATTGCGCGCCGGGCGCCACCGTCGCGTGGGCCATCGTGATGGGCGTGTGCGTCGAGCCGGGACCGCCATGGCCGCCGAGCGAGCCGGCGATGATGCGCACGAGCGCCCCGCCGTCGGCCGAGGCGACCAGGGTCGACTCGGACCCCTCGATGCTCTGGTAGCGCGGCGCGGTGAACTTGTCTTTGCTCGGCAGGTTCACCCACAGCTGCAGCCCGTGG
>JAYTRE010000206.1:0-1869 GCA_043746395.1 Pseudonocardiales bacterium | reverse complement strand
AGGGACTGAAAAGACCTACTCGGCCGTCACTTCTCGATGACGGCAAGGACGTCGCGCGCCGACAGGACTAGGTAGTCCTCGCCGGCGTACTTGACCTCGGTGCCGCCGTACTTGCTGTAGAGCACGACGTCGCCGACTGCGACGTCGAGCGGCACGCGGTTGCCCTTGTCGTCGATACGGCCCGGGCCGACAGCGAGGACGGTGCCCTCCTGCGGCTTCTCCTTGACGGTGTCCGGGATGACAATGCCCGAGGCGGTCGTGGTCTCGGCCTCATTGGCCTGCACGACGATGCGGTCCTCGAGCGGCTTGATGCTGACCTTGGTGGCGGTCACGGTGGATCTCCCCTTCTCGGGTTCAGATGTCTCAGGTCCGGTGCGGTTGCCGTCGCGGGGGTCAACCGTCCCTGGTTGGCACTCTAACGCGGCGAGTGCCAACTCTCAACTCCCATATCGGGGAGCGTTCTGGTCGCCAGGCGAACCCAACACTCCCGGATCGAGGGGGTGTGGACAACTGGCCGGAATCGTCGGGGGGCTGTCCGACGGTGTGAACCATGTGGGGAGCGCAGGCGAGCGAGCAGGACGGGATCATTACGCGCGCCCAGTTGCGCGCCCACGGCCTGTCCGAGGAAGCCATCACAAGGATGATCACGAGGCGCGAACTCGAGGTCACGGCACGCGGCGTGTTCCTGGTGCGCGGGGCCCCGCTGACCTACCGCGCGCGGCTGTGGACTGCGGTCCTCGCCACGGGGGGCGTGCTCGGGTTCGGCACCGCGGCGCAGCTGTGGGGAGTAGACGAGCAGCGGGCGGCCCGCGTCGAGGTGATCGTGCCCCACTCGCGGCGGGTGGCCCGGCCGGCCGGGACTCGACTGCACCGAGTCTTTGCCCCCGTCAGCGCCCTGACATTGCACGGCGGGTTGCCGATCACCACCAGGACCTGGACCGTCCTCGATCACCTGGGCCGGCTGCCCCGCAGCGACGCCTACCGGCTGGCGGACCGGGCGTTCCAGCGGGCATGGCTGACCCAGACGGAACTCGACCGCCGGCTGCGCCGGGCCGGCATCCAGGGATGGGTTGCGAACTACCCCTTGTGGGTGGCCGGCGAGCTTGTCGCAGTGCTGGATGTCGCGCTGCGCGAGCACCGCCTCGCAATCGAGATCGACGGCTGGGCCTACCACAGCGACGTGGACCGCTTCCAGCACGACCGGCAACGCCAGAATGCCCTCATCGGCCTCGGGTGGACCGTCCTGCGCTTCACCTGGGCTGACCTGACCCAGCGCCCGGGCTACGTCATCGCCACCCTCCGCCGCCAGATCGGGGAGGGTTGTAGTCGCCAAGCGCACCCAACGCTCCCCGATTTAGCCGAAGGTGACGGGTGTCCAGCTCAGGCCGGCGTCGTGCGTGGTCCATACCGTCGTCCCGCCGGGCGCTACCCACCGACCGACCGAGGCCGACTCGAAGCCGGGTGCACTGACGGGCCCGTTGGTGCTGGCGGTGACGACCCGGGTCCACGTCGCGCCCGCGTTCGCCGAGCGGTAAAGCCCGTCACCGGCGTAGCCGACCAGAACCGTCGCCGACACGGCCGCGATCGGGCCCAGGCCGCTGGCTAAGATCGCGGCGTCGCGCACCCGGGCCGGGACGAAGCTCAGGCCGCCGTCGGTCGAGGTCAGGACCACCTTCGGGAAGCCACCGACACCGACACAGAGCAGGTTCACCGAGCCGTCCTCGGCCGACGTCAGGTCCTGGCCAACCACCGGGACGCCGGCTGCGGCGGTCCCGTCGGTCCGGCACGGATCGGGCTGCTTGGTCCAGCTCGTCCCGGCATCGGTCGAGGTGAACAGACTCACCGCATACAGGGAGCCGGGCTGCCCCA
>JAYTRE010000205.1:0-7069 GCA_043746395.1 Pseudonocardiales bacterium | reverse complement strand
GCCTGGTCACCGGCGTGGTGACGCTCGTGGCCGTGCTGGTGCTCGCTACCGGCGCCGGCACCTTCCTCGCCCTGCGCAGCTTCCTGCTCGGGCGCCTGGACCAGCAGCTTTCCGCAGCGGCACTGCAGAATGCCGACTACTTCGATCGCTGCCTGGACCGGTTGGCCGTGCGCGGAGGCTCGCAGTGCCCGCCTGAAGGCCTACCGCCGACCCAGCGGGAGTGGGTGGCGCTGCTGCCGCCGGCCGGCACCCCGGCGCTGGTGGTGTCCGGCTCGATGGTGACGTCGTTGACCCTGAGCGAAGCCCAGCGCAACGACTTCCTCACTGCGCCGGGCAGGCTGCGCACCCTGTGGTTCGCGGGCACCGAACTGCGCGTCGCGGCCCGCAACACGTCGCAGGGCGTGGTGGTGGTCACCGGGCTCTCGACCACGGACGTGAACCGCACCCTGCAGCGGCTGTTCAGCCTCGAGCTGATCATCGGCGTCTCGGCGGTGGCGATCGCTTTCGTCGCTACCGCAGGCGGGGTGCGCTTCAGCCTGCGCAAGCTCAGGCGGGTGACGGTCACGGCGCGGTCGGTGGCGGCCGAGCTATCGCCGGAGGGCGCCGGGCTGGAGCGTCGGGTGCCGGTCGACGAGACCGGCACCGAGGTAGGGCAGCTCGCCGAGTCGATGAACACCCTGCTGGCGGCAGTCGAGACCCAGTTCGGCGCCCGGCTGGAGAGCGAGCAGCGGATGCGCCAGTTTCTCGCCGACGCCTCGCACGAGCTGCGCACACCGCTCACCTCGATCCGCGGCTACGCCGAGCTGGCCCGAATGCAGCGCGAGCAGCAGGGCGTGGTGGCCGATCCGGCCAATCTCGACCGGATCGAGTCCGAGGGCACCCGGATGTCGCGCCTGATCGACGACCTGCTGCTGCTGGCCCGCAGCGACCAGGGCGGCGTCGAGGATGCCCCGCCGGTGCGCGAGCTCATCGACGTCGACGCCCTGCTCGACGATGTGGTGGCCGGCGCCCGGGTGTCGTTCCCGGCCCGCGACATCCACCTCGTCGCGGCTCCTGGCCTGCTGCTCGTCGGTGATCCCGACCAGCTGGTGCGCGCGATCCGCAACCTGGTGACCAACGCGGCGGTGCACACCAGCGCGGGCGGCCCGATCGGGGTGCGGGCCGCCCGCGACGGCGACGCCGTGCTGATCCAGGTGGCCGACTCGGGGCCGGGCCTGCCGCCGCAGGAGGCCGCGCACGTGTTCGAGCGGTTCTGGCGCGCCGACAAGGCCCGCACCCGGGCCCGCGGCGGCAGCGGCTTGGGCATGTCGATCGTCGCCTCCATCGTGGAAGCGCACGGGGGCACCGTGCGCTTCGACAGCAGCGTCGAGACCGGCAGCACCGTCACCGTCCGGCTGCCCGGCGCCGGTCCCTGACCGCACCGGCACGCGACCGCGCTGGGTCGATCGATGAGCGCACCAGGCAGAATCGGCGCATGGCTGCCCGCGTCCCGTCCGAGCTCGATCCCACTGTTGCCGCGCGCCTCAAGCGCGACCCGGCCGGGCTGGTCACCGCCGTCGTCCAGCAGTACGACTCCGGCGAGGTGCTCATGGTCGGCTGGATGGACGACGAGGCGCTGCACCGCACGCTGACCACCGGGCGGGCCACCTACTGGTCGCGGTCCCGGCAGGAGTACTGGGTCAAGGGCGAGACCTCCGGGCACGCTCAGCACGTGCGGTCGGTGGCGCTGGACTGCGACGGTGACACGCTGCTCGTCACCGTCGATCAGCTGGGCGCCGCCTGCCACACCGGAGCCCGCTCCTGCTTCGATGCTGGCCGGCTGCCGGTCCGCCGGTGATCAGCCCCGCCGAGCTGACCGAGCTCGCCCGCACCCACCGCCTGGTACCGCTCACCCGCACCCTGTTCGCCGACGCCGAGACACCGGTCGGGGTGTACCGCAAGCTGGCTGCCGGTCGGCCGGGGACCTTCCTGCTCGAGTCCGCCGAGCCGGGCCGCTCCTTCTCGCGGTGGTCGTTCGTCGGCGTGAACGCGGTCGCTGCCCTGTCGGTGGTCGACGGCGACGCGGTCTGGACCGGCACCGTGCCGAGGGACGTCCCGACGAGCGGCGACCCCCTGCAGGTGCTCGGCGCCGCCTGGCGCATTCTGACGGGGCCCCGCCTGCCCGACCTGCCGCCGCTGACCGGCGGGTTCGTCGGCTACCTGGGCTACGACGTCGTGCGGCGCATCGAGCGGCTGCCGGAGCACGCCGTCGACGACCTCGGCATGCCCGAACTCACCATGCTGCTGGTCACCGACCTGGCCGCGGTCGACCACCACGAGTGCTCGGTGGTGCTCATCGCCAACGCGCTGCTGCACCCGGATATGACGGGCGAGCAGGTGTCGGCGGCGCACGCCGACGCGGTCCGCCGCCTCGACGCGATGCAGGCCGCGCTGGCCACTCCCGCGGCGGCCACGATCGCCTCGGTTCGGGCCGTGCCACCCAAGGCGGCCGTGTCGCGTTCGGCTCCCGGCCAGTACCAGCGCGCCGTCGCGCTGTCCATCGAGGCGATCCGGGCGGGTGAGGTGTTCCAGATCGTGCCCGGCCAACGGTTCGGAGTGGCCACCGACGCCGACCCGCTCGACGTCTACCGGGTGCTGCGCACCCTGAACCCGTCGCCCTACATGTACTACCTGCACCTCGACGACCTCGACATCGTCGGCAGCAGCCCCGAGGCGCTGGTGACCGTCCACGGTACGGAGGCGACGATCCACCCCATCGCCGGCACGCGCCCCCGCGGCGAGACGCCCGAACGCGACGCCGAGCTGATCCAGGAGATGGTGGACGACCCGAAGGAACGCGCGGAGCACGTGATGCTCGTCGACCTCGCGCGCAACGATCTCGGGCGGGTGTGCACCCCGGGCAGCGTCACCGTCGTCGAGTTCGGCGCGGTGGAGCGCTACAGCAACGTCTCGCACATCGTGTCCACGGTGACGGGTGAGGTTGCCGACGGGCTCGACGCGTTCGACGTGTTCCGGTCGGCCTTCCCGCACGGCACAGTGACCGGCGCGCCGAAGGTGCGGGCCATGCAGCTGCTCGACGAGCTGGAGCCGGTGCGGCGCGGGATCTACTCCGGGGCGCTCGGATACCTGGACCCGGCCGGCGATATCGACATGGCGATCTGTTTCCGGACGGCGATCATGCGAGCCGGCATGGCCTACGTGCAGGCCGGCGCGGGCGTGGTGGCTGACAGCGTGCCCGCCCTGGAGGACCTGGAGACGCAGAACAAGGCGCGGGCGGTGCTGCAGGCGATCGCGACCGCCGAGACCCTGACGCCGGTGCGCGGTGAGTGAGCGCCGCTCGCGAGCCGAGTTCGCCACCGCCCTGGTGCTCGAGCTGGTCGGTGCCGCCGGCGCGTTGCTGATTGCCGGGCGCGGCTGGCAGACGATCGTCATCCCCCGCCCCCGCCCACTCGGCGACGCCGTGCTGCAGCTCACCGGCCGCGCTGTCGACTCGGCCAGCACCGCGCTCGCCCTGGTGGCGCTGGCCGGTGTGGTGGCCGTGCTCGCCACCCGCGGGTCCGGGCGCGTCGTCATCGGCGCCGTGCTGGCTGTCGCCGGCACTGGCCTGGTCTGGCGTGCGGTCGCCGGCGCCACGGCCGTCGGCCCGCTCCGCGCGCGGGCGTTCGTGCAGAGCCACCCCGGTATCGGCGTCGATCCCGGCGCGGTATCGCGGGTCACGGTGCACAGCGGCTGGGCGGTGCTGTCAGCCTGCTGCGGGCTGCTCGTGCTCGCCGCCGGGTTGGTGATCATGCTGCGCGGCCGGCACTGGGCGAGCATGTCCGCGCGCTACGAGGCACCTGCCGCGCGCGACGACGTCGACGCGCAGACGGCGCTGACTCGGGCCAGCGCGGCGCTGTGGGGGGCGCTCGACCGCGGCCAGGACCCGACCGGTGAGCCCGCCGGCGACGGCGAGGAAGGCTTCCCGCAACCGGACCGGGCGCCCTGATCGACCCGCGCGCTGCGGCACCGCGCGCCATGGCTAGCATCGGGGCCAAACGTGGCGCTTCACGATGACGGGAGGTCAGGCGCGTGCTCAGCCTTCTGGACGAGATTGTCGCCGGGGTCCGCGCGGACGTCGCCGCCCGCCAGGCGCTGTACCCGCTGGAGGACGTGAAGGCGGCCGCTGCGGCCACCCCAGCGGCTGCGGACGCGCTGGCGGTGTTGCGCGGTCCCGGGGTGGGAGTGATCGCCGAGGTGAAGCGGCGCAGCCCGTCCAAGGGAGCGCTCGCGGCCATCGACGACCCCGCCGCGCTGGCTGCTGCGTATCAGGCCGGGGGCGCGCGGATGATCAGCGTGCTGACCGAGCAGCGCCGCTTCGGCGGCTCGCTCGACGACCTCGACGCCGTCCGCGCCGCCGTGCGGATCCCGGTGCTGCGCAAGGACTTCGTCATCGGCTCCTACCAGGTTCACGAGGCGCGGGCCCACGGTGCCGACCTCGTGTTGCTCATCGTCGCCGCACTGGACCAGAACACCCTGACCGGGCTGCGGGAGCGCATCGAATCGCTCGGCATGACCGCGCTCGTCGAGGTGCACACCGAGGACGAGGCCTCCCGCGCGCTCGACGCCGGAGCGCGGGTCATCGGCATCAACGCCCGTGACCTGCACACCCTCGATGTCGACCGCTCCACCTTCGAGCGCATCGCCCCCGGCCTGCCCAGTCACCTCATCAAGATCGCCGAATCCGGGGTGCGTGGCCCGCTCGACCTCATCGAGTACGCCGCCGCCGGAGCCGACGCCGTGCTCGTCGGCGAGGGGCTGGTGACCAGCGCCGACCCGCGGCATGCGGTAGCCGACCTCGTCACCGCCGGCGCGCACCCCGCCACCCCCCGCGCCTCGCGCTAGCGACGCCGTGCAGAGCCACCCGGGAGCCCGCACATGACCGGCCCCGCCGCCGTCCCCGATGCCACTGGTCACTTCGGCGCGTTCGGTGGGCGCTTCGTCCCCGAGGCTCTCGTCGCCGCCATCGACGAGCTCACCGACGCGTTCTTCGCCACGCAGGCCGACCCGGTCTTTCGCGCCGAACTGCAGCGCCTGCTGCGCGACTACACCGGGCGTCCCTCGCCGCTGACGGACGCGACGAACTTCGGCGCCCACGCCGGGGGTGCCCGCATCCTGCTCAAGCGCGAGGACCTCAACCACACCGGTTCGCACAAGATCAACAATGTGCTGGGCCAGGCGCTGCTCACCCAGCGGATCGGCAAGAAGCGCGTGATCGCCGAGACCGGCGCCGGCCAGCACGGCGTGGCCACCGCGACCGCCGCCGCGCTCATGGGCCTGGACTGCACCGTGTACATGGGCGAGGAGGACACCCGCCGGCAGGCGCTCAACGTGGCGCGGATGCAGCTGCTAGGCGCCACCGTCGTGCCTGTCACCACGGGCTCGCGCACGCTGAAGGACGCGATCAACGAGGCGATGCGGGACTGGGTGACCAACGTCGAGACGACCAACTACGTCTTCGGCACGGTCGCGGGCCCGCACCCGTTCCCGCTGATGGTGCGCGAGTACCAGCGGGTGATCGGCGACGAGGCGCGCGAGCAGGTGCTCGCCCGCCTCGGCCGGCTGCCCGACGTGGTCGCTGCCTGCGTCGGCGGGGGCTCCAACGCGATCGGCATCTTCACCGCGTTCGTCCCCGACGTGTCGGTGCGCCTGGTCGGGTTCGAGGCCGGTGGGGACGGCATCGACACCGGCCGCCACGCCGCGACGATCACCGGGGGGACGCCGGGGGTGCTGCACGGCGCGCGCTCCTACCTGCTCCAGGACGCGAACGGGCAGACGATCGAGTCCCACTCGATCTCGGCCGGCCTGGACTACCCGGGGGTCGGCCCGGAGCACTCCTACCTGCACGACATCGGCCGCGCCGAGTACCGCCCCATCACCGACGCGCAGGCAATGGAGGCGTTCGCGTTGCTGTGCCGGACCGAGGGGATCATCCCGGCGATCGAGTCCGCGCACGCGCTCGCAGGCGCGCTGCACCTGGGGCGCGAGCTCGGTCCGGATGCTGCCATCCTGGTGAACCTCTCCGGGCGTGGCGACAAGGACGTCGAGACGGCCTCGGCCTACTTCGGGCTGACCCGCGCGTGAGCGCCTCGCTGGCCGGCGTGAGCGCCGTGTCCGCCGCGCTGGCGACGGCGCGGACCCAGGAGCGCGCCGCGCTGATCGGGTACCTGCCGGTGGGCTACCCGACGGTGGCGGTCTCCATCGACGCGATGCGGGCGATGGTGGCCGGCGGGGCCGACGTCGTCGAGGTCGGGATGCCCTACAGCGACCCGGTCATGGACGGGCCCACCATCCAGGCCGCGGCCGACGTTGCGGTGCGCGGCGGGGTGCGTCTCGTCGACGCGCTGCAGGCGGTCGCGGCCGTTGTCGATGCGGGCGCTGCGGCAGTGATCATGTCCTACTGGAACCCGATCGAGCACTACGGCGTCGCCCGCTTTGCCGCCGAGCTCGCCGCGGCGGGCGGGTCGGGGGCGATCACGCCCGACCTCATCCCCGACGAGGCCGGGCCCTGGCTGGCCGCGACCGACGCGCACGGGCTGGACCGCATCTTCCTGGTCGCCCCGTCGTCCACCGACGCGCGGATCGTCGCCGCCGCGGCGGCCTCGCGTGGGTTCGTCTACGCGGCCTCCACGATGGGCGTCACCGGCGCGCGGGCGAGCGTCGGCGGGGGGGCGACGGCGCTGGTCGCGCGGGTGCGAGCGCTGGCCCCTGCGACGGCAGTCTGCGTCGGGCTGGGGGTCTCCGACGGCGACCAGGCCGCCGAGGTCGCCTCGTTCGCCGACGGCGTGATCGTGGGCTCGGCGTTCGTGCGTCGGCTGCTCGACTCGCCGGACGCGGCCGGAGTCGCGGCTGTGGGCGCGCTCGCGGCCGAGCTGGCCGCCGGGGTCCGGCGCTGAGCTGATAACCGTCGCCGCGGATCGCCCCGGTGGGACCTGCCGCATCGATCGGGGGGTCAGGGGATGAGCAGCAGCTTTCCGGTCGTGCGCCGTCCCTCGAGGTCGCGGTAGGCCTCGGCGGCGCGTTCCAGCGGGTA
>JAYTRE010000204.1:0-10768 GCA_043746395.1 Pseudonocardiales bacterium | reverse complement strand
AGCCGCCGATCGCCAGCGACACCGACGGCCGAGCGCGCAGCGCCGCGGCGAGGCGTGTCCTAAGCGCTCGCAGCGTGCGCCGACCCGTCGGGGGCAGGTCACTCATACGGGGGCAAACACCTCATTCGTCGGTCGGCAGGAAACGGTCGGCTGAGAAGCTCCGCGCCCACGCTGTCGCTCTGCTCGAATGCCCGAAATTCTGGCGGAGCCCGGCAGCACACCATCCCACGCTCAGCCGGTGGAGCCCGTACACGATCCTGACACGGCCTTGCCCGGTGCCGAATGTGACACCCGCACGCTGGAGAGGTCCCGAACCGACAACACAAGGAGCACCCGATGTATAAGCAGATTGCCATCGCCGGCATGACCGCGGCGGCCATCATCGGCGTGGGCACCGCCGCCCTCGCCGAGTCCGGCACGACCAGCGGCTCGCCCACTCCAGCGGCGGCGTCGAGCACCGCCTCGGCCAAGCACGCCGGCCACGGTGGGCGCGGTTGGCACGCCAAGTTCGACAGGCGTGCCCTGCACGGTCAGTTCGTCACCCACGGCAAGAACAAGAGTTTCGTGACCCACGATGTGCTTCGGGGTCAGGTCAGCTCGGTCTCGGGCAACACGATCGTGGTGACGGCAGCCGACAAGACCAGCGAGACGTTCGTGGCGAACTCTGCGACGACGGTGCGGGTACGCACGGCCGGCAAGGGCGCCAAGGGCGCGATTTCCCAGGTCGCTCACGGTGACCAGGTGCTGGTGGTGGGGACGGGCACGGGCAGCGGCCCGTACACAGCGACGCACATCGTCGACTTCAAGAAGTAGGCCTCACCCGGACGGCGGCGCGGCGGGTAACCGCACGGTGAACCGCGCGCCGCCCTCCGGAGCTCGACCGGCCTCGATCTGACCGCCGAGGCGGACCACCAGACGGTGCACAATTGCCAGCCCGAGGCCAGTGCCCACCTGCCGCACCCCGCGGTAGCGGCGGTACAACGCGCCACGGTCGAAGGCGACCGCCAGGTCGTCGTGGGTGAGCCCCGGCCCGCTGTCGCGCACCTCGGCGACCACGAGCGGACGGCCGTCGGACGCCAGATCCGGTCGGGCGGCCAACACGATCCCCGCGCCCTCGGGAGTGACGCGGAGCGCGTTCTCGAGCAGCCCGTCCAGGATCTGGCGAAGCCGAGCGGCATCGGTGACGGTTACGAGCGCGACGGGCGCCGCCTCCACCGCAAAGTGCACGCGAGCTGCCGCGCAGCGCGCGGACCATACCTGGGCTGCGGCCCGGACGACCTCGCCAACCT
Organism: Pseudonocardiales bacterium; assembly: GCA_043746395.1. Taxonomy (GTDB): domain Bacteria; phylum Actinomycetota; class Actinomycetes; order Mycobacteriales; family Jatrophihabitantaceae; genus JAYTRE01. The sequence continues at coordinate 9,479 of JAYTRE010000204.1, read as the reverse complement.
CAACCCGGCCCAGGTCGATGCGGAAGTCCTGGGCGTCGAGGCGCGCAAGATCGAGCAGATCCGTGACGAGCCGGTTGAGCCGGCTCGCCTCGGCACGCAGGACACCGCCGACGGCCGCTACCTGATCGGGGCTGACGACACCCTCCGCGAGCGACTCGGCATAGCCGGTGATCGCGGTCAGCGGAGTGCGCAGGTCGTGCGATACAGACATGAGGAACTCGCGCTGGCGGCCCTCGGACTGGCTCAACGCGCCGGAAAGCGCATTGATGGCCTCGGCCACCTCGGCCACCTCGGCCGGACCGGTGGGTGTCACCGTCACGTCGCGGCGGCCAGCCGCGAGCGCGTGGGCTGCCTGTGCGGTACGCCGCAGCGGGCGGGCCAGCCGCCAGGCGACCAGCAGACCCACAGCGGCGGCGACCCCAGCGGCCACCAATAGGGCCAGGACGATGCGCCTGATCGCCTGATCACCGAGTGCGGTCGCGTCAGAGCGGCGCTCGACCAGCACGATCGCGCCGGCACTGGTCGGGCGACCCTCGAGGTAGATCGACTTGCCGTTGATGACGCGCAAGGCCGACAGGGCCCGGCCGGCCAGCAACTGCCGGATGTCGGCCGGTCTGATCGCGGCTCGGGCGAGCGCCGGTCCGACGATCGCGCCCGTCGGGGACACGTCGGCGTACTGGATGCTGAGCACCTGAAGCAGCCGTTTGACCAGCGGTGGCCCGTCCGGACGGGCGTCGACGCGCGATTGTGCCACGGCTGCCAGCCGGGAGAGTTCGCTGCGGGCGCTCGATGCGCCGGAGTGGCGGATCAGCCCCACCGCAATGCTGCCGGCGATGAGTGCGGTGCCCACGGCAATTGCGACCGACAGCACCGCGATGCGGAAGGCCAGGGTGCCGCGCGGCCGGGCCATGCTCAACGGCCTCGCCCGCGGCGCGCTGCCCAACGGCCAGCCCGAACGGTGCGCTCGCGCTGCACTACGGCCGGGTCTCGACGGAATAGCCGAAACCGCGCACCGTCCGGATCGGGCTGCCGGGACCGAGCTTCGCGCGCAGTTGCGCGATGTGGACGTCCACGGTCCGGGTGCCGGCGACGGAGGCATAGCCCCACACCTCGCTGAGCAACTGCTCGCGGCTGAACACCCGCCCAGGTCGGCGCATGAGGAAGGCGAGCAGGTCGAACTCGGTCGCGGTGAGAGCGACGTCGGTTTCCGCGCAGCTCACCCGGCGCTCACCCGGATCCAGCGTCACGGCACCCACCGTCAGTAGCGGTGCCGTCTCGGGAATCCCGCGAGTGCGCCGAAGCACGCTGGTGACCCGCGCGACGAGTTCGCGCGGGGAGAAGGGCTTGGTGATGTAGTCGTCGGCGCCGAGTTCCAGACCCACGATCCGGTCCACCTCGTCGTCGCGGGCGGTGACGAACAGCACCGGCGTCCAGTCCTGCTCGGCACGCAGGTGCCGGCACAGTTCAATGCCGTCCATGCCGGGCAGTCCGACGTCGAGGATGATTGCGGCCGGGTGCTCGGCTCGTACCGTCGCGAGGCCGGCCTCGCCGTCGCGCTCCACCCGCACCCCGTAGCCGGCCTTGGCCAGGTTGAGCCGGATGACCTCGGCGATCGCGGGCTCGTCCTCGATAACGAGGATGAGGCCACGGACCCGCGCCTCAGGTTGCACGTGCGTACTTTACCGGCGCGCAGTCCGACGGCGCGGTAGGTCGGAGCTCAGGTGGTCGGGCGAAGATCTCTTCGCCTGCTGTGGACCTGTCGCCGAGCCCGCGCGCACCGATGTTCGACGACGTCTCGCGCCCGCAATCACGCGAGGGACAGGAACAGCTTTTCCATCTTCTTGCTGTCGAGGCTATCGGTGCCGCCGTTCTCGCTCAGGCACACCTTCAAACCCGAGGAGATGATCGCGAACCCGGCGCGGTCGAGCGCGCGGCTCACTGCCGCCAATTGCGTCACCACGTCTTCGCAATCGCGTCCGGACTCGATGAGTTTCAGCACGCCGCCGATCTGTCCCTGAGCGCGACGCAGCCGATTGACAACCGGTTCCATCTCATCTTGCGGAAGTTGGACCATGGCCCGTCCATTCAGTGGTGGCTGCGAAAGCCCAGCATACCCTACGGGGTACTAGAGGGGTACTAGAACAGCGAAACGGGGCGGCGTGGTAATACCCCATAGGGTATGGGTAGCCTCACGAGAGAACCGGCGGGTCGCTCACGCCCGCCGACGTGCGAGAGCCCGCGAGTGAGCGGGCGGGGTGCGCGACATGTGATGCTGGCACTGACGAAGGAGTGACGATGTTTGACATCGACATCATCGAAACGAGCAGTCTCGGGGACCGAAGCTATCTGGTGAGCGACGGAGTCGTCGCAGCGGTGATCGATCCGCAGCGTGACATCGACCGCGTCGTGCAGGCCGCGGAGCAGAAGAAGATTCGCATCACCCATGTGCTCGAGACCCATTTGCACAACGACTACGTCAGCGGGGGCCTGGAGCTGGCCACCACGGTAGGTGCTGCTTACCTGGTTTCGGGTGCGGAGACGGTCGCGTTCGACAGGACTCCGGTGCGCGACGGCGACGTGGTCGAGGTCGGTGACATGCGGCTGCGCGTGATCGCCACACCAGGGCACACCCACCATCACGTCAGCTATGCGCTACTGACCCGCTCAGGCGAGACCGAGGCGGTGTTCACCGGCGGCTCGTTGCTCTTCGGCGCGACCGGGCGCACCGACCTGCTCGGCGCCAAGGACACCGAGGAGCTGACGCACGCCCAGTACCGCTCCGTTCGGCGTCTGGCCGCCGAACTCCCCGAGTCGACGCGAGTCATGCCCACCCACGGATTCGGCAGCTTCTGTTCGGCGACACCGACGAGCGGTGACGAGTCGACGATCGGCGAGCAGGGCAAGCTCAACCCGGCGCTCACGCAGGAGGAGCAAGACTTCGTCGACGAACTGATCGCCGGCCTGGACGCCTATCCCGCCTACTACGCGCACATGATGCCGCTCAACAGCGCAGGACCGCTGGCTGTCGATCTGAGCATGCCTGAGCTGCTCGACCCGCAACAGGTGCGAGCACGCATCGCGGCGGGAGAGTGGGTGGTCGACCTCCGCAACCGGACCGCGTTCGCTGCCGGCCATCTCGCCGGGTCCTTCGCCTTCGAACTGTCGGACAACTTCGTGACGTATCTCGGGTGGCTACATCCCTGGGACACGGCGCTCACGCTGATCGGGGATAGCGCCGACCAGGTGCTCACGGCGCGCCGAGAGCTGGCTCGAATCGGCGTCGACCGTCTGGACGGGGCAAGCATCGGAGATCCCACCACGCGTGCTCCCGCGTCGGAAGTTCGTTCCTACGCGGTGAACGACTTCGCTGGCCTGGCTCGCGCGCTCGCCGAAGGTGAAGTCCACGTCCTAGACACCCGGCGCAACGACGAGCGGGCCAAGTCGGCTATCCCCCGCTCTCAGCACATCCCAATCCACGAGCTGCCGAACCGCCTCGCGGAGGTACCCGGCGGCACGGTGTGGGTGCATTGTGGCTCGGGATATCGCGCGGGTATCGCGGCATCAATGTTGGACGACGGAAGTCGCCAGCTCGTGCACGTCGATGACAATTTCGATCGCGCACAGGCGCTAGGGCTCACCGCCCCCGATAGCGAAAATGTCGTTGGACGCTGACCTGCGCGCGCGGTGATCGGACGTTCCTGGCCGTCTCGACATGGGCACAATCGGAGTTTGTGACCGCACAACTAGCGATTGTGTAACGGTTCGATCGATATGCCATACCGTGAAGACATGGCCGCGGTTGAACAAGGCACCACCCGATGGGTGAAGGTGCTGGACCAGACCAAGTGCATCGGTTGTCACGCCTGCACCACGGCCTGCAAGAGCGAGAACGAGGTACCGCTCGGGGTCACCCGCACCTACGTCAAGTCCGCGGACGTCGGTGTGTTTCCGCAGGTGCGCCGCGCTTTTCAGGTGACCCGGTGCAATCAGTGCACTGACGCGCCCTGTGTCGCAGCCTGTCCCACGGAGGCAATGTTCAAGCGTCCCGACGGGATCGTGGATTTCAACAAGGACATCTGCATCGGCTGCAAGGCGTGCATGGCCGCATGTCCCTACGACGCCATCTTCATCAATCCCGAGGACCACTCCGCCGAGAAGTGCAACATGTGCGCGCACCGGCTGGACGTCGGTCTCGAACCGGCTTGCGTCACCGTCTGCCCCACCGAGGCCATTCTCGTCGGTGATCTCAACGATCCGACGTCGCGGGTCGCGCAGCTCGTGCAGCGTCAACCCGTCCAGGTCCGTCGCCCGGAGAAGGAGACCGGACCGGGCGTGTTCTACCTCGGCGCGCACGTGGCCACGCTTGATCCGCTCGCCGCGACGCGGCCGGACGGCGGGTTGTACGCGTGGGCGACGCAGGGGCCCCCCGGTCCGCAACTCGTGCCGTCGGGTCATCCCGGCGGTGGCCGGTCTTCGGCCGCGGCCCTGCTGTCCTATGACGTGCCGCACTTCGCTCCGTGGGGCTGGCGAGTCAGCCTCTACACGTGGACCAAGAGCATCGCCGCTGGCGCCTTACTGCTGGCGATCGTCCTCAGCTTCGCCGGCCTGCTTCGCTGGTCTGACAGCGTGACGCGATGGGTTGCACCCCTGGTCGCGCTCGGTTTTCTAGGTGTCACCGGCGTCCTGCTGATCTGGGACCTGAAACATCCGATGCGCTTCTACCTCATCTTCACCCGCCACCATTGGCAGAGCTGGCTGGTCCGCGGTTCGTTCATCATCGGTGCCTATGGGGCGAGCGCAGCGGCCTACCTCCTGGCAGCGTTGGTCGGATCTCGAATCGGCCAGCAGGTAACCGGCGGCGTGGCCGCGGTGCTGGCACTGGGCACGGCCTGTTACACGGCCTACCTGTTTGCCCAGGCGAAAGCGCGTGACCTCTGGCAGAGCCCGCTGCTGCCGGCCCACCTTGCGGTCCAGTCGGTGCTTGCCGGCGCCGCGGCGCTGCTCGCCTTCGCCGTGGCGTTCTCGCCGAGCCGCGGGGTGCACGCGATCGAGGTCGCTCTCGCGTTGGCTGCCGCAACGCATCTGGCGCTGGTGTGGACCGAGACCACGCTGCCGCACGTGACGACTCACGCCCACCTGGCTACCCACGAGATGGTGAAAGGGCGCTTCGCGCGGGTGTTCTGGGTCGGCATCGTGGCCGTGCTCGTCGCGGTGGCGGCACCGTGGATAGGCGTGCTCGCCGTGCCGTTCGCGCTCGTCGGGCTCCTCGCCCACGAGCATGCCTACGTCCAAGCCGGTCAATCCGTCCCGCTCGCCTGAGGAGAACTGACCATGGTCCTGCGCCGCACGGCCACGTCGCTGCCCGAACTGGCCCGCCGGGTGTCTGCCGCACGCCGTGACGTCGAGGCGCGTGGTGAGACGTTCTACCCCGGTCCGAGTGGTATCCACCTGGCAGCATTTCCACCGAAAGAGCGTTGGGACGACTGGGTGGAGCTCGACTCCCGCGCGTGGCCGCGGCGCGAGGAACGCCATTACCTGCTGGTACCCACGACCTGCTTCAACTGCGAGTCAGCATGTGGCCTGCTGGCCTATGTCGATCGGGACGACCTGCAGGTGCGCAAGTTCGAGGGCAATCCAGAACACCCAGGCTCCCGCGGACGCAACTGCGCGAAGGGTCCATCCACCATCAACCAGGTCACCGATCCTGATCGGATCCTGTATCCGCTGCGCCGGGTGGGAGAACGTGGCAGCGGAAAGTGGGAGCGCATCACGTGGGACGAGGCGCTCGACGCCCTCGCCGCACGGATCCGCAAGGCGATCGTCGAGAAGCGCCAGAACGAAATCATGATCCACATCGGTCGACCGGGCGAGGACGGGTTCACCGAACGGATTCTTGCCAGTTGGGGGGTCGACGGCCACAACTCGCACACCAACGTCTGCTCGAGCGGGGGACGCACCGGATACCAGTTCTGGATGGGCGCCGATCGCCCGAGTGCCGACTACGCCAATGCGAAGGTCATCTACCTGATCAGCGCGCATCTGGAGACCGGTCATTACTTCAATCCGCACGCGCAGCGGATCACCGAGGCGCGGGCCAACGGCGCCAAGGTCATCGTGTTGGACACTCGCCTGTCAAACACGGCTACGCACGCCGACTACTGGCTTTCACCCGTGCCGGGCAGCGAAGCCGCGATCAACCTTGCGATTGCACGTCACCTGATCGTTACGGGTAGGTATGACGCAGAATTCGTCCGGCAATGGTGGAACTGGGAAGAATTCCTGCTTGCTTGCCGTCCTGATCTTGCGCCGACGTTCGAGGTGTTCCAAGCCGAGTTGGGCGCGCTCTACGACGAGTTCACCTTCGACTACGCCGCCCAGGAGTCGGGCATCGATGCGGCCACGCTCGCTGAGGTTGCCGATGTGGTGGCCAACGCCGGAACCAGGTTCGCCGCGCACTCGTGGCGCTCTGCGGCAGCGGGAAACCTCGGCGGTTGGCAGGTGTCGCGGACCGTCGTGCTGCTGTCCGCGTTGCTCGGCGCAATTGGCACGGAGGGCGGACTGTTCCCGAACTCCTGGAACAAGTTCGTGCCCAAGCCCATCTACACCCCGCCCCATCCGGGCGTATGGCAGGAGCTGAGCTGGCCGCTGGAGTACCCCCTGGCGCAGAACGAACTCTCCTTCCTACTGCCGCACTTCCTCAAAGACGGACGGGGGAAGCTCGACACCTACTTCATCCGGGTCTACAACCCGGTGTGGACTAATCCGGACGGGTTGTCCTGGATGGAGGTGCTCACCGATGAGGAGAAGGTCGGCTGCTTTGTCGCTCTGACTCCGACGTGGAACGAGTCGGCCTACCTTGCCGACTACATCCTTCCGGTCGGGCACAGTAGCGAGCGTCATGACACCCACTCCTACGAGCAGTACGACGGCCAGTGGCTCGGCTTCCGCCAGCCGGTCCTGCGGGCTGCCCGGGAACGGCTCGGGGAGACGATCACCGACACCCGGCAGGTCAATCCCGGCGAGGTCTGGGAGGAGAACGAGCTCTACATCGACCTGTCCTGGCGCATCGACCCGGACGGAAGCCTCGGCATCCGGCAGTACCACGAGTCCAAGATCGCACCCGGAGAGAAGCTCACCGTCGACGAGTACTACGGCTGGATGTTCGCCAACTCGGTGCCCGGGCTGCCCGAACGTGCCGCGGCCGAAGGGATGTCCCCGCTGGAGTTCATGCGCCGCTATGGCGCGTTCGAGATCACCAAGGGCAAGGGCCAGCAACACCTGACCCCCGTTCCGGACGACGAGCTCGCCGATGTTCGGGTCAGCCCGCAAGGACGCGTCTACACGTCGACGCCCAAGCCGGCCGACCCGAACATCGTCCCCATGGGCGCGCCGAAACCGGACGACGAGGGTAGGCGCGCGGTCGGAGTCACGGTCGACGGCGTGATCCGGCGAGGCTTCCCCACTCCGTCGGGCAGGCTGGAGTTCTATTCCTCCACACTGGCCTCCTGGGGCTGGCCGGAGCACGCGCTGCCCGGCTACATCAAGTCCCACGTGCACCCATCGAATCTCGAACCCGACCAACTAGTGCTGTTGTCGACGTTCCGGTTGCCCACGCAGATCCACACCCGGTCGGCCAACTCGAAATGGCTCGACGAGCTCGCGCACACCAACCCGGTGTGGATCCATCCGGCCGACGCGAGCCGTCTCGGCGTGTCGCACACCGGCGACTTGGTGCGCATCCAGACCGAGATCGGCCACTTCGTGGCCAAGGCGTGGATAACCGAAGGGATCCGTCCCGGCGTCGTGGCCTGTAGCCACCACATGGGCCGCTGGCGTACGGTGCAGCAGGCGGGCGGCGCCGGGGCCATGATGGCGACAGTAGATCTGCACCGTGACGGTGACGAGTGGTCGATGCACCGCCTTCGCCCCGTCGCCCCGTACGCCAGCACTGACCCGGACACGCAGCGGATCTGGTGGAGCGATACCGGTGTCCACCAGAACCTCACGTTCTCCGTGCACCCCGACCCGATCTCGGGGATGCATTGCTGGCACCAGGCCGTACGGGTCACCCCTGCCGAGCGCGGAGACCGTCAGGGAGACATCAGCGTGGACACGGCGAAAGCCCACGCGGTGTACGCCGAATGGCTCACCCGGACCAGGCCTGCCGGGCAGGTGTCGCCGGACGGCCTGCGCCGACCGACCTGGTTGATGCGCCCGCTCAAGCCGAGCCCGGACACGTTCATCCTCGACAAGGCATAAGGACGCGATGACGGCATCGACCGCGCACCACGAGCACGCTTGCGCTGCGCCGCTGCCTGAGACCGAGCGCTGGGAACTGATCCGGGCGCTTGGAGCCGCGGTGACCACGCCGCCGCCGGCCAATGCCAGCCTTCGCTCAGCGTTGGAGCTCCCGCCCGAAACCGGAGTCGATCACACGGACACGTTCGTGTTGAGCTTGCCCCCGCACGCGGCGATCTACCTTGGCGCAGAAGGCAAGCTCGGTGGCGACGCGCTGGACCGGGTCGGAGGCTTCTGGCGGGCGCTTGGCCTGAGAGCCCCGGGCGACGCCGATCATCTCGGCGTCCTGCTCATGCTGTATGCCGAACTTGGCATCGCCGAAACCGGCAGGACAGACGAGCGCGGCCGCGTCCAGATGCGACGGGCCCGTACAGCTCTGTTCCACGAACACATTGCCAGCTGGACTCCCGGCTACCTCGCCGCGATCGGCGAACTCGGCATCGGCTCGACGACGGCCTGGGCGCAGCTCGTCGCGGTCACGCTGAGCGCCGAAGCCAGCCAGCTGGAGCCGCCTGACGCGTTGCCGGCAGCGCTGCGAGACGCGCCGCCGGCTCTTGCGGTCACGGATTCCTTCGACGAACTGTTGGACGCGATGGTGGCCCCGATCAGGAGCGGAATAGTCCTGACCCAGCGGGATCTCACCGCGGTCGCCCGTCGCATCGGTGTCGGATTTCGGCGCGGTGAGCGACGCTTCGCGCTGAAGGCGATGCTGCAACAGGACCCGCACGGGGTGTTGACCTGCCTCACCGAGCAGGCGCGGAGCTGGGTCGACCGCCACCAGGCCGCGGCGTGGCCAACGAGTGCGGGCACATCCGGCACTACGCCGAACGCCTGGTGGGCCGCCCGTGCTGATCACAGCGCTCAGGTCTTCCACGGCCTCGCCGTCGAGGCGATCCAATCCGCGCAGAGCTGAACGCGATGATCGCGGCCGGTCACCGGGCAAAGGCAGTGTCAGTAGACGACCAGCTCCGCGATGTCCTGAGTCTCGCGCCGGCCGCCCCGATCGTGCGGACGTCGCTACGGCGTGCCGCAGGGCTGCGTCTCGCCGACGACGTGACAGCGCTCTTCGACCTGCCCGCGTTCGACAATTCGGCGATGGACGGCTACGCCGTTCGCGTCGAAGACGTCCACCGGAGCGGCGCCGTACTCAGGGTGGTCGGAGACATTCCCGCGGGCAGCCC
>JAYTRE010000203.1:0-4856 GCA_043746395.1 Pseudonocardiales bacterium | reverse complement strand
GTGTCAACGGAAACCACCGGCTGGCACGCGGCGGCGTGCTCGGCGGCCTGGCCCGCCAGATAGCGGAACTGGGCATCCCGGTCCTGATGCTGGCGGCCCTCGATGACCTTGGCGTTGCCCTGCAGGCTGAAGCCCAGCCGCTGCAGCATCCGGGCCACGGTGCGGTCCGACACCGGATGGCCGCTGCTGGTCAGCGCGGCCGCCAGGTTCTTGGTCGACTTCGTGGTCCACACCAGCAACGACATCGGATCTCCGCGGGTCTGCGGATCGACCAGCGCCCGCAACTGCGCAGCCAGCGCCGGGTCAGACTCGCTCAGCTTCTTGCGGCCACCGCCCGCGACCCGGACCCGCTTCTGCGGCTCGGGCTGACCCTCGATCTCGCGCACCCCCCGCGCGACGGTGTCCGGATGGACGCCGGTAGCGGCCGCAACCGTCTTGATCCCGCCACGACCCAACTCGGCAGCTTCCGTGCCGAGCAGCAGCCGACGCTGCCGCTCGTCGAGGTGCGGCCGCAACACCGCGTACCGGCGGCCCATCGACTCCGCGAACTGACCGCTCTCCGCCATAGCACGACGGTAGAGCCTCCCAACCTAAAAACCTAGATTATTCTGGCGCGAGTCCTTACACCGCCGAGCGGGCCTGGGACGCTATCGACATCACCACGATCAGGGGCGTCAGCGTGCGGCTGCACTGGACCGACCAGCCCTACACCTGGCACGCCAACGACGGCCCCGAGGTTTTCGCCGTCCTGGACGGTGCCGTCGACATGCACTACCGCGATGCCGGAGGCGAGCACGTCGAGCGACTCACCCCGGGTCGCATCTGCTACGCCGAATCCGGCGACGAACACGTCGCCCACCCCGCCCCGCAAGCACGGATCCTCGTCATCGAACGCAACGGCAGCATCTGACAGCAGCGAAGCTCCGGCGTCCCACTGGCCGAACGTCTGCTGGCACAGCAGCAACCTTGAGCTCCCGCCGGCAACGAGGCCGCGCACGTGTCAGATGCGGATCCTCCAGCGGCGCGGACCGGCGTGCTGTTGCCAGGCTGGCCGTAACCGTCCAGGCTGGGCCAGGGTCGCCAGGATTCGCCCGAAGGTGGCGAGTCTGTGGTCGCCCAAACGGTGTTGCCACTCGGCGGCGACGTCGCCGGCAGCTTCCTCGGCAGCCCTGGTACACACCCACCCCAGTTCGGTGAGGCGTAGCTGTCGGGCCCGGCCGTCGGCGGGGTCGGGTAGACGTTGGACGTAGCCGCGCTCGACTAGTGCTGCGACAAGCTGGCTGGCCGCCTGCTTGGTCACCCCGAGGTGCTCGGCCACCTCGGCCGTGGTGGCATCTCCCGCAGCGATCCCCCATACTGCCGCCGCCGAGCATCATGCTCACGGCAGCATCTTCAGCGCGTACGTCTCACCGAGCCGGGGTAGCAGCCAACTCTGCGCCTGGTGGCTCACCGTCCCGGCCGGCTTGCAGGGCGCCGCCCATCGACCCACCCAGGAAGAGGTGCTGCTCGTCATCGACTGTGACCTCAACTGTGACCTCAACGTGGCCATCGACGGCCAGATCAGCCGACTCGCCGCGAGGCGGTCTTGCACGATGGCCCCCGCATGTTGCCGGCCCGGGCGGTCTGACCGCCTTCTCCGTTGCTTCGAGCAGCACCGCTCAAGGATCCGCGGGTTCCGGCGCCAGGGCCACGATCCCAGATGTGGCGGCGGGGTTTCATCGGGCTGGACCTGCGTGCGCCCGCCCGGCGGCGATGGCGCGCGGTGCGAGGGTGAGAGTACGACCGAGTACTTCGGTCAGGGCCATGAGGGTCAGCGCGGCAGCCCACGCAGTGATCGCCAGCCCGTGTGCAGTGCTGAAGGCGGCAATGCTCGGGCCGCCGCCGTTCTCGGCATAGAGCCCGAACACGAGCCGATCAACGGTTCCGAGAGTCCAGAGGATGACCGTGGCGAGGGTCGCTTGGGCCATCACCGCTCCATCGGGGCGCCGGTACACCTTGGTGCAGCGACCGGCGAACGTGCCGAGGACCACACCGGCGACGGCGCAGGCGGCAACGAGGGCGAGATTGGGGGTAGTCGCCGGAAAGCCCCGCACGTAGGTCACCGCAGCCCACCCAACCAGGCCGAGCGGCCAGGCGAACTGGAACCAGGTGAGGTGTTTGCCGCGCACCTGGCGCAGCACCGACAGGAGCAGCAGCAACGGGAAGGCGTAGTCGAACCCGGTCATCGATTCTCCAACAGTAGGCGGGCGGCAGCATATCCATCTCGTATGATGCATCGTGGATGATGCATCTCGCAAGATGTAGAGTGTCGCGGTGGCGACCGCTGGCGAGTTGTACCGACTAGCTCGGCTGCTGCGCGAGGTCGCCCTCGCGGTGACGGCCGAGCCCGGCGAGGTGCCGGCATCGCTCGGGTTGGTCGCGATCACCGAGGACATCGCACACCACGACCACACCACTGTCGGCGAGGTCGCAGCACGGACCGGGCTGGCGCAAAGTTTGGTGTCAAAAGTGGTGGCCCAGCTACGGACGGCCGGTGTTGTAGCCACCCGGGCGGACGACACTGACCGTAGGCGCAGCCGTATCACCATCACTGATGCCGCCCGGACAGGGGTGTTCGCCGCCCGCGGCGATCGCAGCATCACCGACGCCCTGCACGACCGCATCCCCGGATTGCCCGCCGAGCGAGTCAATACTGTCGAAACACTGCTGGACCGACTCATCGCCGAGCTTCAGCCAACCCCGAACTCGCCAATGGGCCAATCGGCAAGTAGCGGCCGCGGGACCACCCGACAACTAGACGGGCACTGACGGCCTATAGCGGGGATGGAGGTCAATGTTTGTGGGCCCCGCGAGGCTCGAACCCGCAACCTACGGATTAAAAGAGCGATCCGCCCCCCGTGTCCAGCGGCGCTATCCTGCCTGAATCCTTGGCCTGTGGCGGCCCCGATAAGTCTCAACAGTCCGGTATATGCCAGGAGTTGCCTATCGCGTCCGGCCAAATCCCGGCCTAACCACCGCGATGTCAGAACGCCCCCAACCGGACTGGCAAGATCGCACTCATGAAGCAGCGGTTCGTTCGGATCGGTGACGAGGTAGCCGACGACGTCACCGTGGTGGTCCGTGGTGGCGCGCTGGATGCCGCGCTGCTACGCGAGGACGCGTTGCGCAACTATGTGATTTATGCGACCTACGGGATTTCGGTATTCGCAGCCCGCGACCTGACTGTTGATGAGCTCGCCCAGCAGGCGCCGCTGATCCGTTTCGATCAGCTCACCCTGATGAGCGCCGGCGCCCTCCGCCGGGCCGGGCTGCGGCTGGAGCCCACCGGACGCAATCCCCGGCACTTCGACATCGCCTTCGATGACCTCGCCGACGGCATCACCCGGCTGACCCAGTGCGAGCATCGGACAATCGTCAACCCCTATCATGAGGACTGAGGCAACAAGGAGGAGCGGCCGTGACTGACGTGGACCTGCTCGCCGACCTGAACGCCGAAGACGACGCCGGGCTCGGCTGGTCGACGCTGGCCGATGCGCGCACGCCAGAGCGTGTCATCCCAGGAGCGATGCTCCTGGCGGGCAACCGCTCGGCCCAGGCTGTCGTGCGTGTCGTCGCGGTGGACGAGGACGGGCAAGTCCACTTCACCGTCTTGCCCGGATCGGTTGCCAAGAACCGTCACCTACTCGGCCACTCCGTCGCCTGACAGCCGGTCCGCCGGTCCGCTGGTCCGCCGAACCCAGAACCGTCGATAGGTGCGGGTGCGCGCCCTTCGTGATCGCGCGCCGATGATCGATCTGGTGCAGGATTGAACTACCGGTTCTACCGATGAGGTCGGCATCGGCGGGAGCGAGCTCGGTGTCCGGTCCCACGCCTCGTCGCCGCGCCCGCTCGACCATGCGTGCGAGGACGCGCCCGAGTTCGGCGTGCGGTGCGGGCGGACCTTGCATGTCGCTGAAGAAGCGAGTAATCCGAAGCTGACGATCACCAAGCAGACCGCCGACGACCTCGAGCGCTACCGCCAGCGACTCCACTTCCGGGATCGTTACCGCACCCTGCGAGTCGCAGCCACTGGCGGCAAGACCCAGAACCCGAGAACCTACAAACTATGGCAACCTAAACCGACGACGGCGACGGGTGTCAAGGGCCATTGAGTTCTGCCCAGAGGCGGTCGTGAAACCTGCGGGGTCCACGTCAGCCACAGACATCATGATCTTGCCGGGCAGGCGACGGTATGGAAGTGCCAGCTCGTTTCAAGCGTGTCGACTTATGGCCGGCCGCCTGCGATCAGCACGCTGTGCGGACGAGTTCAGGTGGTCACGCGCGCTCCCTCGACTGGCTAGGAGCGTGTTTCGTACCCACGCTCCTAATGAGGCTGCGCCTCTGACCGCCGAGGTCGTGCTCACATGACGGTCTCCGCTGCGGTATCAGCGGCGTCTGTTTGCATATCGGCATTCAACACCCGCTGTGCCGATCACCAGGACACGACTGCCCTGGCCGGCTCACGGCCCTTGTGTTTCCAGACCACCCTCACTGCGCTGAAATTTCGACCCCGGGGGGCCGGGCCGGTCGCCCTACGCGACATGGATGCCTTATGCATCAGGGTTGGAGCAAGATGTGGCCCTACCCCAAGCCTGCGCCTTGACCGGCTGGAACGTCAACCAAAACTCATGATCAACGTCAGAGTTTGAGGCACAAAGGAACGCTATTTTGTGGATCTTGGCCGATGTCTCCATAACCCGTAGTTACTGGGCTAGATGGTGGTGGGCCCCGCGGGGCTCGAACCCGCAACCTACGGATTAAAAGTCCGCAGCTCTGCCAATTGAGCTAGAGGCCCTCGATCGGTCCACAACCAAGTA
>JAYTRE010000202.1:0-3094 GCA_043746395.1 Pseudonocardiales bacterium | reverse complement strand
ATGGCCGGGGTCATAGATCGGCAGGGTTCGAAAGACCATGCCCGTTCGCTCGTAGGTCAGCCTGCCGTCGATCCAGGTGCGCAACTCACCATCGGGTGTAAACGAGTTGTCGTTCGGGTTGACCGCGTTGAGTTTCAGTTCCGTCTCGATGCAGTACCACCGACCGGCATACAGCATCCCGCCCAAGCCACCCATCTGGCCCCAGTTGTTCTGCCGCTGTGATTCGCCGCCGTATCGGTAGCCCGGCGGATTCGAGGACTGGAAGTCATAGAGGTGCCAGCCGGGGATGCAGCCACCCTCCAGCGGACCGCCTTGTGCGGCCTCGCAGTCGTGCCAGGCGTGCCGCATTTGCCAGCCGTAACCGCCGCCCGACGTGCCGCTGTTGCCGCCGTAGGTCGTCGTGTGGCTGGGGGCGATGCCGAACTTGCCGCCCATTCCCGCCCATTGCGGCGCACCGCTCTGCCGCACCTCGACGATGTTGGCGGGTGTCATCGTGTACGGGGTGCCGAAGCGCAGGTAGTAGCGCACGAAGATGTGATCGAGCAGCCCCATGTCGGCATACGGCATGAACAGCTTGGCGTGTATCCCCGCGCCGCCCGAGTAGCCGACCTCCTGCCCGGTCGTAATGCCCAGGTTCGGCATGACCAGCTTGAGCGCGCCCAGCCCGGATGCCAACGCCGCGAAGCCCTCGCCCTGATAGCTGCTGCCCACCAGCGACAAGCCGGACGGTGGGTTGACCCACTTGCCGACGGCAGTGTGCGGCCATTTTGCGAGGTTCTGCACCCCGCCCCAAAGCGAGGGATCGTAAAAGTCTTCGTCGCCGAAGTTGGTCCCCAGCGACGGGTCCAACGCGAAGTCCGACAGCGAAGCGCCGTCGACGTATCGCTGCGCTCCGATGACGCCAGGCACCGACGTGATGCCGGCATCAAGTGAACCGGCCGCGAGCGCCAACCCGCTCGCACCCGTCACCGGCTGGCTGTTCATGGGCGGATCGCACAGGAACAGGGTGATCGTCGCGTTGCCTGACCAGTGCGAGGTCACGGTCATGTCCATGCTGGCGCTTGACACCGGCTTGCCCGGACGCTCGAACTCCACGAATGCCGGAAGGTACGTGTTGCTCTGGATGGTCGACGGGATCGAACTGCTGCCCGTGTTTGCGGCGACGACGCGGCACGCGAGGGCGGCGGCGCTTCCGTCCTGATACGTGACACGAATCACCGGAGGCTGTTGCCCGACCGTGAACGGCCCGGCAATGCCGCGCGGCTGGCTTCCCGGTGCTTGCGTCACGATGAACGCGGCCCAGTGTTCGTGGTCGCGGCAGTATTGCATCAGCGCCGTGACGTCGATCCCGGTGTACCTGAATGCAGCCGTCTCGCCGCTGGCCGAGTTGGCGTCGAACGACGCCCATGCAGCGGGTCCCTGAGAGACACCGTTCGCGTCGATCCAGTCGCCGCCCGGGTGGGCCCACGCCCAACCCGAGACGGCGTCGACGTACGAGTACAGCGGCCCCCATCCGTCGGCGTTGTAGTCGCTGCCACCGAGCGTCGAGGGGTACTTCGCCACCCCGATCGACTGGAACAGATAGGTCTGACCAGAACGATACGCGCCCGTCACCTGCACCTGGATGGGCGGGGGACTCGGACTCACGGGCGGTGCCGCCGCCGGGGAGGCGCCGAGCGCCGGCTCCGCTGCGGCTGCAGCTGCGTTGCCGCTACCGCCACCGCATGCGCCAAGCAAGGGCAGCGCGCCAAACGTGGCGCTGATCTTCAACAACTCGCGGCGACGCCGGTCGAACTCTTGCTGGTATGCCAATGTTGGCCTCCTGTGAACGCGCCGCAGCTTATCGTCCGCGCAACGGGCCGACCACAACTCTGCGTACGAGATTGAAACAAATCCCGTCGCGATGGCACGCCCACGGTGACATGCGATCCGTGAAGTTCAACCGCTGCGCATCCAACTGTTACCCCTTTACCGCGGGTACATCGACGCCTGCCGGACGTGCAGAGCGCGTAAGCCGATAAGGTTCGGATTCGGCGCCTTGCGCCTTCGCCCCTCACACATCGGAGAACAGTCTTGAACAGGCGTGAACAGATCGATCCCAAGCGGCGCATGCTGCTGCAGCATGCGGCCTCGTTGGTCGGCTCGGTGCCGCTGCTGGCCTCGTGCGGCGGGGGCGCCGGCAGCACTGCAGTGGCCGCGACGGTCGCTCCATCGTCGGTCGCTGCACAGTCATCGGCACTCACTGCGACGACGCCCAGCAGTCCGTCGCAGTCAGCGCCGCCGCAGCCACCACCGGCGGTCCCGCCGGCCGCACCGGCGCCCCTGTGGGCCGCCACCGTGCCAGCCGATACCTTGCACACGCTGGCGGGAACCGCTTTCAGCCCTTGGGCCGGGGCCAACATTCCGGCCGCCGCGTATCGGGGCACCGATCCGTTCGCGTCGATCGTCAACGCCTTCTGTGATCCGGCCCACGACCCAGCCGCCGGCGCGCAGTATTTCTACGGCGGCGGCCATGGCGACGGCACCTGCAATGCCGTTTGCAAGTTCGACCACCAGACGCTCGCATGGTCGCTCGTCGGGCAACCGACGCCGCCTTCGGCCTACCTGGCCGGCTACCCCGGAACAGCAGCGCTCACCTACCCCTCGGGCGTGCCGTTCAACGGCTGGTTCCTGAGCGCCAACGAACTCACCGATCCGCGCGACCAGCCCTACGCGGCACCGGCGCTGGCGCGTGTGTCGACCCACATGTACGCGGCGGCGGTCAAACGCGGGACGCGCATCCACTACTTCTATTTGTCGTACGCCGAGTTCGACACCGAGACCGAGCAATGGCTGGGGCGCGAGGTGGACCTCGGCGCGCAACTCATCACCTACCGCCCGCAATACAACAACCTGCCGCTGCAACAAGGCACGGTGGCCGTCTACGACGAGGTGAGCGACCGCATGTTCGTCACGCTCAACCCCGGCGACGGCGGCGGTGGCTGGCGCTCCGGCATCATGGTCTTCAACCCGACCACGCGGTCGATCGAATCGATCCACGAGACCAACGACGCGAGCTACGGCCTGGTGCTGAACTCGATCAACATCTGCCGCG
>JAYTRE010000201.1:0-4398 GCA_043746395.1 Pseudonocardiales bacterium | reverse complement strand
CCGAAGTAGCCGCCGTAGACCCCGGTGAGCATGGTCGTCACCCAGAGCACCGGCCGGATCGAGTTGGTCGCGGCATGCGGGGTGGATTCCAGCCACCGTGTCAGGCGCGGGCCGGCCACCACAAGGACGAGCGCGAGCCCGATCAGCACCGGGACGACGGCCTCGAAGGCACCGGCGGGCAAGACCAGCAGCAGCAGCGCGCCGATGGCCCCGCCGAGCGCGGAGGCCGTCCCGAGCCGGATCGCCCGGCCGCGTTGCCCGACCAGCTCGCGCCGGTAACCGTAGGCGCCGACGAAGGTTCCCGGGGCGAGACCGACGGTGTTGGACACGTTGGCCGTGACCGGCGGCAACCCGATGCCGAGCAGGACGGGAAAGGTGATCAGCGTCCCGGAGCCGACGACGGTGTTGATGGTGCCCGCTGCGACGCCTGCGACGACGATGAGCAGCCCCTGTAGCCCGGTCACGCGGGCATGATGAAGTGGAGCACCTGGTCAGCGTCTGCGCTACAGGTACTGGCCGGTGTTGCCGACCGTGTCTATCGCGCGCCCCGCCTCGCTGCCCTTGCCGCCGGAGACCAGCGTGCGGATGTAGACGATGCGTTCGCCCTTCTTGCCGGAGATGCGCGCCCAGTCGTCGGGGTTGGTGGTGTTGGGCAGGTCCTCGTTCTCGCGAAACTCGTCGACGCAGGCGGCGAGCAGATGCTGCATCCGCAGGCCGCGCTGACCGGTCGTCAGGAGGTCCTTGATCGCCATCTTCTTGCCGCGGTCGACGATGTTCTGGATCATCGCGCCGGAGTTGAAATCCTTGAAGTACAGGGTCTCCTTGTCGCCGTTGGCGTAGGTGACCTCGAGGAACCGGTTCTCCTCGGTCTCGGAGTACATCCGCTCCACGGTGTGCTGGATCATCGCGGCGACGGTGGCCTCGACGTCACCGCCGTGCTCGGCGAGATCCTCCTTATGGATCGGCAACCCGGCCAGGATGTACTTGGAGAAGATGTCGCGGGCGGCCTCCGCGTCCGGACGTTCGATCTTGATCTTCACGTCGAGGCGGCCCGGCCGAAGAATCGCCGGGTCGATCATGTCCTCGCGGTTCGAGGCGCCGATGACGATCACGTTCTCCAGACCCTCCACGCCGTCGATCTCGCTGAGCAGCTGCGGCACGATCGTGTTCTCGACGTCGGAGGAGACCCCCGATCCGCGGGTCCGGAAGATCGAGTCCATCTCGTCGAAGAAGACGATGACCGGCGTCCCATCGCTGGCCTTCTCGCGGGCCCGTTGGAAGACCAGGCGGATGTGGCGTTCGGTCTCGCCGACATACTTGTTGAGCAGCTCCGGGCCCTTGATGTTGAGGAAGAACGCGGTGGCCTTCTCGTCGCCACCGTGCACCCGCTGCACCTGCTTGGCCAGCGAGTTCGCCACTGCCTTGGCAATGAGCGTCTTGCCGCACCCGGGCGGCCCGTAGAGCAGGATGCCCTTCGGGGGTCGCAGCTGGTGCTCGCGGAACAGATCGGCATGCAGGAACGGCAGTTCGACGGCGTCGCGGATCGCTTCGATCTGCTTGCTCAGTCCGCCGATGTCGGTGTAGTCGAGGTCGGGAACCTCCTCGAGGATCAACTCCTCGACCTCGCTCTTGGGGATGCGTTCGTAGGCGTAGGACGAGCGGGTCTCCAGCAGTAGCGAGTCGCCGACCCGCAGCGGGTTGCCGCGCAGGATGTCGGCGAGATAGACGACGCGTTCCTCGTCGGTGTGCCCGATCACCAGGGCCCGGTCACCACCGTCGAGGATCTCCTTGAGCATCACCACCTCACCGGCGCGCTCGTGCCCGCGGGCCGCGACGACGTTCATGGCCTCGTTGAGCATGACCTCCTGGCCGCGTTGCAAGTCCGTGACGTGGACCTCCGGTGACACCGCGACGCGCAGCTTGCGGCCGGAGGTGAAGATATCGACGGTGCCGTCATCGAAGGCGTCGAGGAACACGCCGTACCCGCTCGGCGGTTGGGCTAGCCGGTCGATCTCCTGCTTGAGCGCCACCATCTGGTCGCGCGCTTCGCGCAGGGTGCCGGCCAGGCGCTCGTTGCGCTCGTTCAGGGCGGCGACGCGCGCCTGGGCCTCGGTGAGACGGTCCTCTAGCAAACGCATGTGGAGTGGTGATTCGGCGACCTTGGCGCGCAGCAGGTCGAGCTCCTGTTCGAGGAAGGTGGTACGACGGCGGAGGTCGGGGTCCTGGGCCTCGGCAGGCGAGCGGCGGTCATCCTGCGGTTCGCTGGGCTCGTGAGCCATGCGGCCACCTCCAGATGTGGTGGAGAGTTCGCGAAATGTCACCCTACACACGACGGTGCCGCGAATCGGGGAACTACCCTCGATAGAGCAGCAGCGCCCTTCCGCCGTCCCGAGGAGGCCCCCACCAGTGAGCGAGTCACTACGCGTCTGGATCGACCAGGAACTGTGCACCGGCGACGGGCTGTGCGTGCAGTACGCGCCCGAGGTGTTCGAGTTCGACGTCGACGGCCTGGCGTACGTAAAGGACAGCCTGGGCGAGCTGCTGGCGTCGGCGGGGGCCCGGGCTGAGGTCCCGGACAACCTGCGCCTGGACGTGATCAGCTCGGCGGACGAATGCCCCGGCGACTGCATCCACGTGGTCCGCGCCGCCGACGACGTCGAGGTGGCTGGCCCCGAGGTGCCGTAACGGCCGTCCTCAGGGCAGCCGGGGGCGAATGGGACCATCGGGCGCCGGTGGTGCGGTGGTGGCCGTGCCGGGTGACTTGGCGGGTCGCCGCTGCCGCACCGGAGCGACCACGCCCGCAGCAAGCCGGCGGGCGGTGACCAGGAACGCGGTGTGCCCGATCATGCGGTGCTCCGGGCGCACCGCGAGCCCGACGACATGCCAACCGCGCACCATGGATTCCCACGCGCTCGGCTCGGTGAAGCCAGTGTGCACCCGGATCGCCTCCACGAGGCGCGAAAGCTGCGTGGTCGTGGCCACGTAGCCGATCAATACCCCGCCCGGGCGCAGCGCGCTGGCGGTGGCAGACAGCACGTCCCACGGGCTGAGCATGTCAAGGATCACCCGGTCCACCGGTTCGCCGCCGCGATGCTCGGCGGCGTCCTCCAGCCGCAGGCTCCAGTTCGCCGGGCGATCGCCGAAGAAGGTCTCGACGTTGCGGACCGCGACCTCGGCGTGATCGTCGCGGACCTCGTAGGAGATGACCATGCCGCTCGGACCCACCGCACGCAGCAGCGAGCAGGTGAGCGATCCGGATCCAGCGCCCGCCTCGAGCACAGTGGCGCCGGGGAAGATGTCGCCCATCGCAATGATCTGCGCGGCGTCCTTGGGATAGATCACCGCAGCCCCCCGCGGCATGGAGAGCACGAAGTCGGTGAGCAGCGGCCGCAGGGCAAGGTACTGGGTGCCTGCGGTCGAGCAGACGACGCTGCCTTCCGGGCCGCCGATCAGCGCGTCGTGTTCGATCGCGCCGCGATGGGTGTGGAACTGCTTGCCCGCCTCCAGGGTCACGGTGTGCAGGCGCCCCTTGGGATCGGTGAGCTGCACCCGCTCCCCTTCCCGCAGCGGTCCCGAGCCTGCCCCACTCACCGGGTCGGCGGCAGACGGTCGGTCACGGAGTGGCCCCGGTCAGCTTGGCGGTGAGATCGGCGGCGGCCAGGATGCCGGCGGGCGACCCGTCGCGGTGCACGACGAGGTACTCGTGCGCCGGGGTCGCCCGCACCGCGGCGAGCAGGTCCTCGCCGGTGAGTCCGGTCTGGAGCACCATTCCCGGCTCGAGTCGGCGAGCGACATCGGCCAGGCGGGTCCACGGGCGGCGTTCAGGCGGCACCGCTCCAATCGAGGCCTCGTCGACGATCGCCTGGGGCTGGTCGGCGGCGTCGACCAGGACGAGGCCGCGCGCATTTCCCGTCCAGGCGCGTCGCAGCGCCTCGGCGACGGACAGGTCGGCCGGCACCATGAGGCCGGGCCGAAGCAGCAGGTCAACGTTCAAGGCGGGGACCCGGTCCATCAGCTCGCCGGAGCGCAGCGCCTGGGTGGCGCCGAACCACAGGTACGCGGCGAGGGCCAAACTGATGAGCCCCGCGGTGATCCCGGCCGAGCGGTCTGCGACGAGACCAACCACCGCGACCACGATCGCGAACCCCCGACCCGCCCAGGCCGAGACCCGGGTGCCGGTGAGACGTGAAGCGCCCGCCGACCACACCGCGGCCCGCAGCAGCCGGCCACCGTCGAGCGGCAGGCCGGGCACCAGGTTGAAGACGGCGACGATCAGGTTGCTCCAGAACAGCAGCCCGAGCAGGGCTCCCGGCAGCGAGTCCTTGGCGACGATCGCGTAGCCGCCGCGTGCGACACCGGCCAATACCACCGAGACGAGTGGACCGGCTGCCGCGATGA
>JAYTRE010000200.1:0-2117 GCA_043746395.1 Pseudonocardiales bacterium | reverse complement strand
ACCACCACATCGAGATGGAAGATGCTGCCAGCGCTCGCGCGAACCGCCTTGCCGTTGTAGACGTCCACTCCGCCGACGACGACCACCGTGTCGACGCGCGCCGCGTCAGCCGTGCGCAGGATCGCGCCGGCGTTACCGGGGTCGTTCGGCTCGACGAGAACGGCGGCGAGCCGGGGCGAGCGGCCCAGCGCTGCCGATAGGGACATGTCGACTCGGCGACAGACCGCTATGAGCCCTTGCGGTGTCGCGGTCTCCGACAACCCGGCGGCGTCCTTCGCGGTGATCTCGTCGACCGCTACGCCGGCGAGCAAGTCGACATGTCGCTCGCGGGCCTCGGCGGTCGCGAAGAGTTCGACGACCGCACCGGCCCGCAATGCCTCGCGGACCGCTTGGGCACCCTCGGCGAGGAAGCGCCCGGCGGCGCGCCGGTCCCTGCGGCTGGTGAGCCGCCGAGCCGCCGCGAGCCGGGCGTTCTGAGAACTCAGCATGTCATCCTGGCTCCCCACGGGGTCGCCACGTTTGCCAAGCGACGCCGCAGGATGCAGATCAGGCAGCCGGGGTCTGTGCGGCAGCGCCGCCGATACCCTCGGCCACGACCGCGGCCCGGGCCACCTCGACCAGCACGGCGAAGGCAGCCGCGTCGGTGACCGCGAGGTCGGCGAGGACCTTGCGGTCGACGGTCACCCCAGCGAGGCGCAGCCCCTGGATGAAGCGGTTGTAGGTGATGTCGTTCGCGCGGGCGGCAGCGTTGATGCGGGTGATCCAGAGCTTGCGGAAATCACCCTTCTTCGCCTTGCGGTCGCGGTACTGGTAGGTCGCAGAGTGCAGCAGCTGCTCCTTGGCCTTGCGGTAGAGCCGCGATCGCTGGCCGCGGTAGCCGCTGGCAGCCTCGAGAGTGCTCCGACGTTTCTTGTGGGCATTCACTGCCCTCTTGACGCGTGCCACGGTGGTTCCTCGGGTGTTCGGGCCGCCCGATCAGGACGGCGGGATGAGAACGGAGCCCAGCCTCAGCGGCCGAGCAGCTTCTTGACACGCGGTCGATCGACGGCCGCGATCTCCTCGGTGCCCGTCAGCCGACGGGTGAGACGCGAGGACTTGCGCTCGAGCAGGTGACGCTTGCCGGCGCGTTCGGTGAGCAGCTTGCCACTGCCGGTCACCTTGACGCGCTTCTTCATCCCGCTGTGGGTTTTGTTCTTGGGCATCGAATGTTCCTCTGGATGTCGGTGCGAGCGGCCTATTCGGCGCCGTCGGTGGCCGGGTCGGGTTCGCGCGGCGCGCGGGTGATCTTCGTGCTGCGATGCGGGGCAACGACCATGATCATGTTTCGGCCGTCCTGCTTCGGCGACGCTTCGACGAAGCCGAGTTCCTGGATGTCCTCGGCGAGGCGCTGGAGCAGCCGAAAACCCAGCTCGGGCCGCGACTGCTCGCGTCCACGGAACATGATCGTGACCTTTACCTTGTCGCCCTGCTTGAGGAATCGCTCGACGTGACCCTTCTTGGTCTCGTAGTCGTGCGAGTCGATCTTCGGACGGAGCTTCATCTCCTTGATGACCGTGAGGGCCTGGTTGCGCCGGGCCTCACGTGCCTTCTGCGCGCTCTCGTACTTGAACTTTCCGTAGTCCATGAGCTTGCAGACCGGGGGACGCGCCATCGGCGCGACCTCGACGAGATCGAGATCGTTCTCAGCAGCCAGTTCAAGGGCCTTGCCGATCGGCACGATGCCAACCTGCTCGCCCTCGGGCCCCACGAGACGCACCTCGGGCACCCGGATCCGGTCGTTGATCCTCGGCTCAGAACTCATTGCTCGACCCCGCGCCCTCGCCCGGGTCGGCCTGTACTGCTCGCACGCTGTCGTCTACGACGCTGATGGGACCTCCTTGGTCGGTTCTGTTCGTGCACCGGGGTTGGTCGGACAACAACAAGGCCCCGCTGCGCTGTCGTGCGCACGGGGCCCTGAGCCGACCGGACCACGCGCCGCGCGAACGCGACGATCGCCCGGCCGGATGGGCCGAGCATCGTGGACCGGACCCGGCACACCGGATGGCGCTCGGCGGCACGGGTGGGAGGCTCGCGCCGGTCTCCCGGCGGCTTCCGCTTGCACACCCCCGCCGACGGCG
>JAYTRE010000199.1:0-1623 GCA_043746395.1 Pseudonocardiales bacterium | reverse complement strand
ACGCCACGGGTGCGTATCGACCCGACTCGCTGCTGGCGGAGGGTTTCGTGCACTGCTCCTACGCCGAGCAGGTAGCGGCCGTGGCCAACGCCCGCTACCGGGGCGTCGCGACATTATGTGTCGTCGAACTGGACCCTGCGCTGATACCAGCCGAGATCCGCGTCGAGGACAGCTACGGCGAGGGCAGCGCCTTTCCTCACGTGTATGGGCCCGTGCCCACGGACGCCGCGGTGGCCATCCACGATCTGGACATCGGCTCGGACGGAAGTTGGCGATTCAATCCCGGCGCCGCA
Organism: Pseudonocardiales bacterium; assembly: GCA_043746395.1. Classification (GTDB taxonomy): domain Bacteria; phylum Actinomycetota; class Actinomycetes; order Mycobacteriales; family Jatrophihabitantaceae; genus JAYTRE01. The sequence goes on along the minus strand of JAYTRE010000199.1, from coordinate 1,330 downwards.
TCCGCCGCTGCAGCGTCGGATCGCTGAGCCACCAGGGCGTGTCGGCCGGCCCCTCACTCGAGCGTGGCGGGCTTTCGTCGTCCAAGGCGGAACGGGCGAAGCGCTCGGCCTCGAGGACGGCATCCACCTGCGCGGCGTCGCGGGCGTCGGCGCGCAGCCAACGCCGGAACACGAGAAGCAGGAACGGCAGGTCGATGACCTCCGACACGCACCACAGGATGGAACCGGCGACCCGCTGGTCGTCCAGCGCGCTGGGACTCCAGGGCCGGGCGCTCCGGTGGGCGAAGTAGGTCGTCGCGACGGTCGAATGCAGCCGCAGGACGATGCCCGGAATCGCGTCGAGCACCAGCTCGAAGGACCCGATCGCCAGCGACAGCCCGACCGCCAGCGAACTCGGTTCCTCGTCCCAGCCGACGAACGGCAGCGTGATCAGCGCCCCGATCGCAACGAGGGCCAGCTGGAGCAGCCAACCGGCCGGTGCGACCTCGATCGCCCACCCGGGGAGCGGGCCGAAGAACAGCACCGCCGACAGCAACGGCACCAGAGCTGGACCGACGAGCGGGTTGGCGAGCACCCGGGCCGGGCGCGAGGTGAGCACCCGCTCCACGGTCCGTTCGGCGCCGGCCGCCCGCGCCAGCTGCAGCGGGCGCCCGGTCAGCAGCAGCAACGGGGCGATGAGTAACAGCACCAGGGTCTGCGCGGTCCACACCCAGTACAGCGACGAGGCATAGGCCTGGGCGAAGCCATTAGTCGTCCACCCGACTGTCGCCAAGCCGGTTCCGAAGACGACCGAGCGCCGCAGCGGCCATCGGGTGCCCGCCCGGGTGAGCCGGCGGATCGAGCGGACGTACCAGAGCGCCAGCAGTGCGCACGCGAGCAGCGCCAGCGGCTGCAGCGACCACTGCGTCAACAGCCCGGACGGTGCGGGGGAACCCAGCGCCGACATCACCGGCCCATCCTCCCAGTCAAGAGGGAACCCGGCGCCGGATGCCATGATGGGCACCATGCGGATCTTCCTCGGCAGCGATCATGCGGGCTTCGAGTTGAAGGCTGAGCTGATCGCGCATCTCACCGGCCTCGGGCACGACCCCGTCGACTGCGGCGCGCGCTCCTTCGACCCGGACGACGACTACCCGCCGCCGTGTATCGCGGCAGCGACCCGTACGGTGGCCGAGCCCGGCAGCCTGGGGATCGTTATCGGCGGGTCCGGTAACGGCGAGCAGATCGCCGCTAACAAGGTGCCCGGCGTGCGGGCGGCGCTGGCGTGGAGTGACGACACGGCACGCCTGGCCCGCGAGCACAACGACGCGAACGTCATCAGCGTCGGCGC
>JAYTRE010000198.1:0-10142 GCA_043746395.1 Pseudonocardiales bacterium | reverse complement strand
GGCGCGCTGCCCGACTGGCTGCAGCCGCTGGCTACGGCGGCGCGCGAGCTCCTGCCGCAGGAGCTGTCCATGTTCCTGCCGCCGGAGGACGGCACCGGCCGCGCGTCGGCGGTCCTGGTGGTATTCACCGAGACCGAGGACGGCCCGGGCGTGCTGCTCATCGAACGGGCGGCGGACATGCGCACGCACGCGGGCCAGGTTGCCTTTCCCGGCGGCGCCGCCGACCTCGACGACCCGCACCGCGCCGGCACCGCGCTGCGCGAGGCCGAGGAGGAGGTCGGCCTGGACCCGGCCACCGTGCAGATCGTCGCGGAGCTGCCGGCCATCTTCTTGCCGCCGTCGGGCTTCCTGGTCACCCCGGTGCTCGCCTGGTGGCCGCAGTGGCGCCCGCTCGAGCCGATGGACCCGGCCGAGGTCGCCCGCGTCGCGATCGTCTCGACGGCCGCGCTGACCGATCCGGCCAACCGCTTCCGGGTGGAGCATCCCTCCGGCTGGCTGGGCCCCGGCTTCGAGGTCGACGGGCTGTTTGTCTGGGGCTTCACCGCGGTCCTGCTGGACCGGCTGATCACCTTCGCCGGCTGGCACCGCCCGTGGGACGAGTCGCGGCGTCGCGCGCTGCCCGAGCGCCAGGCCGGCGTGCCGCCGCCGGCGACCGGCTGACGTGGCGTTCACCGCACGCCGGTACGGTCGCAGCATGCTCAGCATCCCGACGCGGGTGGTACGCGCCGGGACGGCGATCGTGCTGGCCGCGCTGCTCGCCGGCTGCACCACCGAGGCGTCGATCAACCGCCGGCCCCACCCGGGCTCGGCCACCGCCTCGATAATGAACGGGGTGCAGCAGGTGACCGTCACTGCCGGCAACACCTACCGCTTCGACCCGTCCACCATCACCGTGCATCCTGGCTGGGTGCGCATCGTGCTGATCAACACTGGGTCCGGTGCGCCCCACGACTGGTCGCTGCCGGGCGTGGGGGCGACCGTCCCACTCATCGGGGGCGGGGCCAGCTCCTCGGTGACGTTCATCGCGCCGGCACCGGGCCGCTACCCGTTTGTCTGCACCATCCACAGCGCGCAAGGGCAGACGGGCACCCTCGTCGTCCTGAACCGATGAGGCGCTGATGAACCTCCTGGACGTGATCGTCGTCCTTGCCGCAATCGCCTATGGCGTCGGCGGTTTCCGGCACGGCGCGATTGTCGGTGTCTGCTCGCTGATCGGCTTCTTCGGGGGCGCCATCGCCGGCGCGCAGCTGGCCGGGCCGCTGGGCTCGCGGCTGGCGCACGGGCGAGCCCAGATCCCCGTCGCCATCATCTGCGTCCTGGCCGTGGCGATGCTCGGGCAGCTGGTGGGGGTCTGGATCGCCGGGCACCTGCGCTCGCGCATCACCTGGCGGCGGGTGCAGGCGTTGGACTCGGGCATCGGTGCCGCCTTGGGCGTCGTCTCGGTGCTGCTGGTCGCCTGGATGGTCGCGGTACCGCTGGCCTCCTCGCCCTACCCCTCGCTGTCGGCGCAGGCGACCCACTCGCGGATCGTGCGCGCCGTGAACAACGCGATGCCGCCTGACGTGCGGCGGCTGTACGGCTCGCTGCGCTCGTTCCTCAACCAGAGCGGCTTCCCCCCGGTGTTCGGCGACCTTCCCTCGACCACCTCGGTCAATGTCGGCCCACCGCCGGCGATCCTCCCGCCCGCCGTGCAGGCGCGGGTGCAGCAGGCCCACAAGTCGATCTTCAAGATCTACGGAGAGGCACCGTCCTGCTCGCGCGGCATCGAGGGGTCCGGGTTCGTCTACGCCCCGCAACACGTGCTGACCAACGCCCACGTGGTCGCGGGAACCACACAGGTGGGCGTGCAGGTGAGCCCGTCCGAGACGCTGCGCGCGACCGTCGTGCTCTTCGACCCGCAGCGCGACGTGGCCGTGCTGGACGTGCCCGGCCTCAACGCCCCGCCGCTGAGGTTCGCGACCACCCCGGCGTCGACGGGCGATCCGGCCGTGGTGCTCGGTTACCCGGAGGACGGCCCCTTCAACGTCCAGTCGGCGCGGGTGCGCAGCCGCGAAACCGTTGGCGGCAACGACATCTACGGCCAGGGCAACGTGGAGCGTGAGATCTACTCGCTGCGTGCCACGGTGCGCAGCGGCAACAGCGGCGGCCCGCTGCTCGCCGACAACGAGACCGTGCTCGGCGTCGTGTTCGCCACCGCGCTCGACTCCGCTGACACCGGCTATGCGCTGACCGCCGCGGAGGTCGCCAGCGATGCGGGCAAGGCGGCTGCGGCGACCGGGCCGGTCGGCACGTCGAGCTGCACGCCGGGCTGACCCCGCGGATCAGTGCAGCTTGGCCCAGCGGGCGAGCTCGCCACTGACCAGCTCCGGCACCTCGTTGTGCGGGAAGTGCCCGACCCCGTCGAGCAGCCGCCACTCGTACTGGCCGGTCACGTACTGGCCGGAGCCCTGCGCGGTGGACGGGAGCACGCACGCGTCCACGTCGCCGTGCAGGTGCAGCACGGGCGCACTGATCGGCGTCCGCAGCGACTCGGCGTAGCGCCGCCCGTCGGGCCGGACGAGGCACCGCACCAGCCACCGGAAGTACTCCGCCGCGCAGTAGGCCACCGGGTGGATCCGCATCGCCTCGGCGTAGCGCTCGACGTCGGCGACATAGCCTGGCGTCCCGCGCCAGCGCGGGCCCGTCCAGCTCTCGAACAGCCGCCGGACGTAGCGCGGGTCGCGCCCGAGCAGGGTCTCGGGGCGGCGCGGGAATTGGAAGGTCCGCAGGGCGTAGGACGACGCATGGCGCTGCTTGCCGCCGCGGCGCCCGATCGCGGTGCGCAGCCGCAGCGGGTGGGCCGCGCCGACGATCGCCAGGCTGCGCACCACGCGCGGGTGGTTCGCGGCCACCGTCCAGGCGAGCAGGCCACCGATGTCGTTGCCGACGATCATCGCGTCGTCCTCGCCGAGGGAGTTCACGAGCTGCGCGACATCGGCGGCGAGGGTGGGCGCGTCGTAGCCGCGCGGCGGCTTGTCAGTGGCGCCGTAGCCGCGCAGGTCGACGGCGACAGCGTGGAAGCCGGCATCGGCGAGATCCACGAGCTGCTTGCGCCACGCCCACCAGAACTGCGGGAAGCCGTGCAGAAACAGCACGAGCGGTCCGTCGCCGAGCTCGGCGACGTGCATTGCGAGGCCGTTGGCGCGCACCATCCGGTGGCTCCAGGGACCGTCGACGAGCGCGCTCGAGGCGTCGGGCGCGTCCGGCGGCGGACCTGACCCCACTGCGATCACTCCCGCCGGGTGTTGGCTTTGAGGTAGGCGACGGTGTCCTTGCTCGTGGCGATCGTGCGGCGCGGCGCGCGCACGCGTTTGACCTTCCTGATGCCCAGCAGGGCCAGCAGCGCCACGAGGACGATGAGGCCGCCGAACACGATCAGGTAGGACAGCCAGCGCCACAGGCCCATCGCGACCAGCCCTTCGGCCAGCGCGATCAGCCCGAATGTCATGGCGAAGACCAGCAGGACCGCGGCGGCACCGAAGAACCCGATGCCCGTCCCGGCGTTCTTAACCGACGCCTTGAGCTCGATCTTGGCTAAATCGATCTCGCCGCGGATCAGGGTGGAGAAGCTGGTCGAGGCCTCGGCCACGAGCGCACCGATGCTCGGCTCGGCGGCGTGTCGAGCGGTCGTGGCGCCGTTCGGATTCGATGTCACCGTCACGATATGGGCTCCTCCCGAGTTGTGGCGCGCCTGACCACTGGATCATTGCAGTCCTGACGCACCCGGCGCATCTCGTCGCCGGGTCCGGCCGCGGCCCGCTCCCGGCTTGGCAGCGCCGGGAACCCATGGCGACGGCGCAACAACATCCAGGCGGGCGGCGCCACGACAACGAGCAGGACCAGCACCGCCGAGCGCGCGGGCGACGAGAGCCCCGACAAAGGCCGCGGGTACCGACCCGAGCGACAGCCACCTGACCAGGTCCAGGCGGACCGGACTGAACCGATCACCCTTAAGTCTACAGAACTGGTTCGTCTTACGGTTCGCTAGTGCTTGCTGCTGCGGATCGAGATCGCTTGCGTCCGCGCCGCCCCCTGCACGCGGCACGACACCCACGGATGCGTCGCAGGAGCCGCTAGTGTTCACCCACCGTGGCCGCCGATCCGCTCGCTTCGCTGCTCGCGCTCGCCGGCGTAGCCGACGGCGTCGCGGACGCCCGCACGGCCGTCGACACCCTGCTCGGGCACCGGACCCTGAGACGGCGCTCGGCCGACGTCTCGGCCGAGTCCGCGCTGCGCGGCGCGTGGGCTTCGGCGCGATTGGCCGGAGCGGACGTAGACCTGGAAGCGGTGCGATCGGGCGAGGCCACGACCGACCCGGTCGTGCAGGGCGCCCTGCGCGCCCAGGCCGCGGTCGCCGCCCTCGCCGACACCTGGACGCGGGCGCCGCGGCAGGCGCTGGCCCGCCTGCACGCGCTCGCCGCCGCCGACCTCGTCGACGATGCCGGCGCGCTGGGGCGTCCGCGGGCGGGAGCGGAGGTCGCGGCGCGGCTCGACACGCTCGCCGCCGTGCTTGCCGCCACGGCAGCGCCCGCAGCGCTGGTGGCCGCCGTCGTCCACGGCGAACTGCTGTCCTTGGACGCCTTCGCGCCGGCGTCGGGCGTCGTCGCGCGCGCGGCGGTGCGCCTCACCCTCGTCGAACGGGGCCTGGACCCCCGCTCGCTGGTGGTGGTCGAGGCGGGCCACCTGAGCCTCGGCGCTGCCTACGGGCAGGCGCTGGACGGCTATCGCAGCGGCGCGCCGACCGGCATCGCCCGGTGGCTGTTGCATTGCTGTCAGGCGGTCGTTAGCGGCGCCCGCGAGTCGACGGCGATCTGCGAGGCGATAGCCCGGGGCTGACGCGCGGAGCGCAACCTGGCGCACGTGCGGCGGGGTCGCTGGCGGACACGTCAGCGGCGCCACAGGAGACCCGCGGCGCCGCTGGCACGCGCGTTCGGGTTACCAGGCGTGCCCTGCGTAATGTCAGGCGCGGGCCAACAGATCGCGTGGTCCGCGTCGACTCACCTATTGCGTGGTGGGTTCGCCGCGTGGGTGCCCGAACGTCCGTGCGGGGTGAGACTCGCTGGGGGCTGGACCGCCATGGACGGGCCTCATCCATATCGCCATTGGACGCCCGTCCACGCGCTTGCGCAAGGGCTGGCCGGAGTGTCGGCGGGAGCAAGCCGGCGAACCCGCACCCGCTGGTGATCAGCTACGCGCCGACCGGGCCCGCACGGCGCGGCGCCTCGCGTACCAGATCAACCCGGCGGCGGCCAGGCCAGCGCCGACCACGGTCGCGGTCGTCGCCGGATGCTGGGGACGTAGACCGGAGATGCGCTCGCGCAGCGGCACCGCGTTGGAGAAGCTGAGCGTGGGCCAGCCTCGTTCCAGGGCGATCCGGCGCAGCGCGCGGTCGGGGTTCACGGCGAAGGGGTGCCCGACGGACTCGAGCATGGCGACGTCGGTGACCGAGTCGGAGTAGGCGTAGCTGGCGGCGAGATCGTAGCTGCGCGCCGCTGCGAGTTCGCGGATCGCGAACGCCTTCTCCGGGCCGTAGGCGTAGCGGCCGATCTCGCCGGTGTACTTGCCGTCGGCTACGAGCATTTGGGTGGCAACCACGTGATCGGCGCCGAGCATCGCTCCGATCGGGGCGACCACCTCCTCACCGGACGTGGAGACGATGACCACGTCGCGTCCCGCGGCCTTGTGCATGCCGATCAGCTCGACGGCCTCGTCGTACACGATCGGGTCGATGATCTCGTGCAGCGTCTCGGAGACGATCTCGCGGACCTGCGCGACGTCCCACCCGGTGCACATAGCGGCCAGGTAGGCACGCATCCGCTCGATCTGATCCTCGTCGGCACCGGCCAGGGCGAACACGAACTGGGCGTACGCGCTGCGCAGCACAGCCCGGCGATTGAGCAGCCCGTTCTGGTAGAACGGCCGGCCGAAGGCGAGCACGCTGGACTTGGCGATGATCGTCTTGTCCAGGTCGAAGAACGCCGCTGAGCGCGGTGGGTTCGCGGTGGGTGCCACCTGCCGAGGATACGGAGCTGCCGCGCCGGCCGCGCTCGCGTGGGTCGTCCACAAGGGGGCTCGCTCGTCCACAGGCTGCGGGCCGACGGGCCGCGCGGGTCGGTGCGACGGAGTTGGCTGGGGCCATGGTCGAGCAGGCAGCGCGCGGGGCGACGGTGCTCGGTGTCGTCGGCGGCAGTGGGGGAGTCGGTGCATCGACGTTTGCCGCCGTGCTGGCCGCGGGGGCGCAGCGGGCGGTACTGGTGGATCTCGACGGTGTGGGCGGCGGGATCGACGTGCTCCTAGGCATCGAGGCGGTGCCCGGCGCCCGCTGGTCGCAGGTGCGCCTGGGGGGCGGGCACCTGGACCCGGACCTGCTCGCCGCGGGGCTGCCACGGTGGGGTCCGGTGCCGGTGCTCGCCGCCGACGCCGGGGCCCCGCCGCCGACCTCGGTCGGTACGGTCCTCGACGCCGCCGGAGAGCTCGGCACCGTGGTCGTCAACCTGCCGCGCGGTCCCTGTGCCACGCGGGACGCGGCGCTGTCGCGGTGCGCCGTCGTGATCGTCGTGGCAGTGGCGTCCGTGGCCGGCCTGGCTGCGGCGCGGGCGGTGGTCGCGGCGCTGCCAGAAGTGCCGGCGGGTCTCGTCGTCCGGCGGGGCGCCGTCACGCCGGCCGAGTCCGGTCGGCTCGTCGGGGCCGCGCTGATGGGCGTCGCGCCCCGGTTCAGTGGCCGCCGTCTCGGCACGCACTGCGACCGGCCGCTGCACCCGAGCCGGCTGCCGGTGCCGCTGGTGCGTGTTGCCGCGGGGCTGCTCGACGGGATCCAAACCCCAGAAGCCAGAGGTCTCCCGAGCGCAGCGAGCGGCGGGCGAGGGACCCGATGAGCGCTGGCGCGAAAGAGCACGGGAATCCGATGAGCGCGCAACGGGGTGGCGGCTCGGCCGGCGTGACTGTCGGGCGGGTGGCACAGCCGGATCTGGTCACTCGGGTCCGGCACCAGCTGGTGACCGGCGAGCTCGACCTGGCCGCCGTGCTGCGGGCCGAAGCCGACGGCATCGCCGACGACGTCGTGCTGGCCGGGCTGCGACAGGGCGTCCTCGCCGAGCTGGCCGGGGCCGGCCCGCTGGAACCGCTGCTTGCCCTGCCGGGCGTTACCGATGTCCTGGTGAACTCGCCGGGCGAGGTGTGGCTCGACCGGGGCCGCGGACCGGAGCGGGCACCGGTGCGCTTCCCCGACGACGCGGCGGTCCGGCGGCTGGCGCAGCGACTGGCCACCGCGGCCGGCCGGCGCCTCGACGACGCGGCGCCGTTCGTCGACGCCGCGCTGCCCGACGGCACCCGGCTGCACGCGGTGCTGCCGCCGCTGACCAGGCACACGACGGTCTCGCTGCGGGTGCTGGCCAGGGAGCCGCGCCAGCTCAGCGACCTGGTCCGGCTGGGGGCGATGCCCGAACAGGTGTCCGAGCTGTTGCGCGCGGTGGTCCACGCCCGGCTGGCGTTCGCGGTCACGGGGGGTACCGGCGCCGGCAAGACGACGCTGCTCGGGGCGCTGCTCGGCCAGGTTCCTGCTGGCGAGCGGGTGCTGGTGATCGAGGACGCGGCCGAGCTAGTGATCGCCCACGGTCACGTCGTGCGGCTGGTCACCCGGCCTGCCAACGTCGAGGGGGCGGGGGAGATCGGGTTGCGGCAACTGGTGCGGCAGGCACTGCGGATGCGTCCGGATCGCCTCGTCGTCGGGGAGTTCCGCGGCGCGGAGATGGTCGAGCTGCTCGTCGCACTCAACACCGGCCATGACGGCGGGGCGGCGACGCTGCATGCGAACTCGGCGGCCGACGTCCCCGCTCGGGTCACGGCCCTGGGCGCGCTGGGCGGGTTGAACCCGGCGGCGGTGGCGAGCCTGGTGTCCAGCGCGCTGCAACTCGTCGTCCACCTACGCCGGACGCGCGACGGCACCCGCGTCGTCGCGGAACTGGCGCTGCTGGAGCGCACGGAGCACGGGCTGGGCGTTGTCGCGGTGTGGTCACCGGCCACTGGGGTCGCGGCCGGCGCCGCGCGGTTAGCACGGTTGCTGGCTGACCGGGGCGAGGCAGTTCCGGAGCTGTTGCGATGAACTGGTTCGCGCTTCTCGCCCTGGGCTTGGCCGTCACGCTCGCGCCCGCACCGCCGACGGCCGACGCGCGGCGGGCCGCGGCGCTGGCCGGAGTCGGGCGCCTCGCCGCTGTAGCACGTCCGCGCCGGAGCCGGCGCCTCGCGCTCCCCACGCGTGGACTGGTGGGGTGCGCCGGAGTGGCGGTTGCGGTTGGCGTGGCCGCGGGCGCCGGGGTCGCACTCGGCATCGCGGCCGCAACGGTCGGTGCCACTATCGCCTCGCTGGTGGGCGGCGGTCTCGCCCGCCGGCGACGGACCGTCCGCGCCGAAAGCCTCATCGCCGCCGTGCGGATGCTCACCGCGGAGCTCGCGGCGGGCGGCCGTCCCGCGGCCGCATTAGCCGGGGCCGCCGCGATGTCGGGCGAGCACTCGGCGGCGTTCACCGCAGCGGCCGATGCTGCTGGCGCAGGCGATGGTGGTGACGCGGTTGCGACCGCGCTGTCGGCGAGACATTCGGACCTGCGCCCGGTCGCGCACGCGTGGCGGGTGGCCGCCGCGTGCGGGGCTCCCCTGGCCGAGATACTCGGCCGAGTAGCTGCGGATCTCGCCGCGGGGCAGGCTCAGCGCCGGACCGTCGCGGTCGCGCTGGCCGGGCCGGCCTCGTCGGCGGCCCTGCTCGCCACGCTGCCCGTGCTAGGCATCCTGCTCGGCGTCGCGATGGGTGCCTCACCCGCCCGCACACTGTTCGGTACCGGCTGGGGTCAGCTGCTCTGCTGTGTCGGCGTGCTGCTCGATGCCGTCGGCGTGCTGTGGACGCGCCGGTTGATGCGAAGCGCCGAGACATGACGTCCTTCGCGCTCGTCGGGCTGGCGCTGCTGATCGGCTGGGGAGCGTCCCCACGCTCGTCGACGCGGCGAGGGCAGTGGCCGCCGAGCCAGGCGACAGTGTGCAGACACGCCGCGTTGCCCCGGCGTGTCTGCACACTGTCGGAGGGTGTGGGTGCGCGTTCCGTGCGCCGACTGCAAGGCACTGCCGTCGTCGCCGCAGCGCTCGGCGCGGTCGCGCTGCTCGGTCCGGTGACCGGTACCGCGGTGGCGACCCTGCTGGCGCCCGTGGCGGTGGTCACGGTAGCCCGACTCACGGCCCGGCCGGCGCACCCGCGCCCCGACCCGGGGCTTGCGCTCCTGCTCGATCTCGCGGCGGCGGCGCTGCGGGCCGGGCAGCCGGTCGCGGCGGCCCTGGAACTGGCGGCACCGGCGAGCCAGGAGGGCCCTCGGGCGATTTTCGGTCAGGTCGCTGGGCTGCTTCGGCTGGGCACCGACCCCGCGGAGGCGTGGGAGCTGGCAGCTGCCGACGCCCGGCTCGCTCCGGTCGCCCGTGCTGCCGCCCGCAGCGCCAGCAGCGGTGCCCGGCTGGCGCTCGGCTGGGAGCAGTTGGCTGGCGAACTGCGCGCCGAGCAGCGCGCGTCGGCCGAGGCCCGCGCGCAGCGAGCGGGCGTATGGGCGATGGCCCCGCTCGGACTGTGTTTCCTGCCTGCGTTCGTCTGCCTCGGCGTGGTGCCGATCGTTGTGGGCATCGCGAGCGCTGCCTTCGGCGGTGTGCTGCACTGAGCGGCGCGGGTGCAGTGCACTTCGTGTTGGACGCGATCGAGTTCTGCCGGGGTGCTCTCGGGCCGCGAACCCGCCAGCGGCCTGCTTGCTACCGACCTGCTGGCCACCGCGGTCCCGTTCTGAGGACGGTCAGGGCAGCCGGGCGTGCTGTTCGAACAGCGCGGCGATCTCGGACCGGGGCATGCCGTTGGCGACCGCGACCCAGAGCAGCAGCCGGGCCTGCCGAGGGTCCAACCACCCCGCGCTGATCAGTCCGCGTTGCAGCAGGTCCAGCTCGGACCCCGCGAAGGCGTAGGTCCGTTCGAGAACGGGTCCGGCACCGGTGCGGCTCGCCAGCACCACCGGGATCGAGGACACCGCCGTGGCGACCGCGTCGAGGGCTTCGACGGGGACGTGACCGGCGCCGAACCCGGC
>JAYTRE010000197.1:0-4371 GCA_043746395.1 Pseudonocardiales bacterium | reverse complement strand
AGGTCACACGTCGTAGTAGAGCTCGAACTCGTGCGGGTGCGGGCGTACCCGGATCGGGTCGATCTCGGCGGTGCGCTTGTAGGTGATCCACGCCTCGATGAGGTCCTCGGTGAAGACGCCGCCTTCGATCAGGTAGGCGTTGTCGACCTCCAGCGCCTCAAGCACCCTGTCCAGCGACCCGGGCACCTGCGCGATCGAGGCGGCCTCGTCCGGCGGCAGCTCGTAGAGGTCCTTATCGATCGGTGCCGCCGGTTCGATCTTGTTCTTGATGCCGTCCACCCCGGCGAGCAGCATCGCCGAGAAGGCGAGGTACGGGTTGGCCGACGGGTCCGGGATGCGGAACTCGATGCGCTTGGCCTTGGGGCTCGTGCCGGTGATCGGAACGCGGATGCAGGCCGAGCGGTTGCCCGAGCTGTAGACCAGGTTGACCGGCGCCTCAAAGCCCGGCACCAACCGGTGGTAGGAGTTAACCGTGGGGTTGGTAAACGCGAGCAGCGACGGCGCGTGATGCAGCAGCCCGCCGATGTAGTACCGCGCCATATCCGACAGGCCGGCATAGCCGAGCTCGTCGTAGAACAGCGGCGCGCCGTCCTTCCACAGTGACTGGTGGCAGTGCATCCCCGAACCGTTGTCGCCGAACAGCGGCTTGGGCATGAAGGTCGCCGTCTTGCCCGCCGCCCACGCCACGTTCTTGACGATGTACTTGAACTTCATCACGTCGTCAGCGGCAGCTCTGAGCGAATTGAACTTGTAGTTGATCTCGGCCTGCCCAGCTGTGCCGACTTCGTGGTGGGCCCGCTCGAGCTCGAGGCCGGCGCTGATCAGCGCGGTGCTCATCTGGTCGCGCAGGTCGGCGAAGTGGTCAACGGGGGGCAGCGGGAAGTAGCCGCCCTTGTAACGCGTCTTGTACCCGCGGTTGCCGCCCTCCTCGACGCGTCCGGTGTTCCAGGCTCCCTCGATGGAGTCGATGTGGTAGTAGCCCTCGTTCTGCTTGGTCTGGAAGCGCACGTCGTCGAAGACGTAGAACTCGGCCTCCGGGCCGAAGTACACGGTGTCGGCGATGCCGGTCGAGCGCAGGTACTCCTCGGCCTTCGTGGCGACCTGACGCGGGTCCCGGCCGTATGGCTCGCCGGTGCGCGGCTCCACGATCGAGAAGTTCATGTTCAGCGTCTTGGCCGCCCGGAACGGGTCGACGTAGGCGGTCGTCGGATCCGGGATCAGCTTCATGTCCGACTTGTGGATCGCGGCGAAGCCGCGGATCGACGAGCCGTCGAACATCAGGCCGTCGTCGAAGGCATCCTGGGTGAACCCCGCGGCCGGCACGTTGAAGTGCTGCTGCTGACCGGGCAGGTCGGTGAAGCGGACGTCGACGAACTCGACGGCTTCGTCCTTGATGAAGCGCAGGACCTCTTGCGGGCGAGTGAACATCAGTCCTCCGGGAGCGGGCTTGGGATGAGTCGACGGTAGGAAGGCGCGGTTGCCTGACGGTGTCCCGAACGTTTCGGCAGTGTTTCGTGGACAGCCTGGCACGTGTGGTTCGTGGCGGGCACAGTGGTATCTCAGGCCCGCACGACGGCGGTGTCGGTCAGCCGGTCGTGCAGGCCCCGGCCGTCGCGATCCCAGATCACCGCGGGGACGAGGACGAACAGCAGCAGGGTGCGCAGCACGGCGCGCAGCGGGTCGACTGCGGCGTCGCGATCGACGCGGACCAGCCGAAGTCCGACGAGAGACATCCCGACCGTGCGGCTGGCGACCAGGACGCCCAGCACGTAGTCCACGGCCAGCGGAACCAGACTCCAGGAACCAGGCAACCGACCCGCGGCGCCGGGTCCGTGCCGGAGCTGCACGAACAGCGCGGCGATCAGTGCAGACGCGAGCGCGTCGACGACGAACGCGCCGAGCCTTACTCCGGTGGTAGCCAGGGAACCGCTGCCCGCCTCGGGCAGGCCGAGACGTTCGCCGCGGTAGGCCTGCGGGACGGTCACCGAGAACGGGGCAGAGCTCACGAGCGCCGGCGCACGGTGCGCTGCAGGTTGCGCATCTTGGCGCCCTGCGGCATCGGGCCCTGGGGGAGCGGCTGGCGCGAGCCGCCGAGTGCCGCCAGGCGCTTGTCGAGGGCCCCCACCTGCTCCTTGGACAGGTTGTTGGGCAGCTTGAGCAGGTGGCGGCTGAGCTTGGCCAGGCGCACCTCGCCGTCTGCCGTGCCGACGATCACGTCGTAGATCGGGGTGTCTCCCGAGGCCCGCGCCACCCGTTTCTTCTCCTGCGCGATCAGCCCGCGCACCCGATGCTGGGCGCCCTCGCCGACCAGCACGATCCCGGGCCGGCCGACGAGCCGGTGCACGGCGTCGAGCTGGATCGTCCCGGCCACCGTCTGGGTCAGGCGCCAGTCGCCGCGCAGTTGCTGCTGCAGCATCCAGCCGGCCGCCCCTGGCTGACCCTCGGCCTGGGTGAACATCGACCGCTGGGCGCGCCGGGTGAAGACGAACATGCCGGCCGCGAGGGCGGCCACGAGGGCGATCGGGATCGGGACGAGGACCGAACCGCTGATCAGCAGCATCACCAGATAGCCGCCCGCGCCCGCGAGCACGCCAAACAGGACCAGGTACGGGACGAACCGCGGGTCCTGTTCCCTGGTCAGGGTGAACGCCTGGCGCATGTTGCGCCACGTATCGCGTCGGGACTGCCGCTTGTGGGCGCGGGTGGCCTTCTTCTCGGTACGGGTCGCTTTGGCGGGCTTGGACGGCCCGGCGGATTTCGCCATGGGCCAAGGATAGGACCCTGGCTCGGCCGTTCAGACGCGAGCGGTCATCGCCTGCTGGTAGAGCCGCCCGGCCCGGTAGGACGAGCGGACCAGCGGCCCGCTCATGACGCCCACGAAGCCGAGCTGCTCGGCCTCGGCGCGCAGCTCGACGAACTCCTCCGGCAGCACCCACCGGGTCACCGGGTGGTGCCGGGGGGACGGGCGCAGGTACTGGGTGATCGTGATCAGCTCACAGCCGGCCGCGAGCAGGTCGGCGAGTGCCTGACTGACCTCCTCGCGCCGCTCGCCCATCCCGAGGATGAGGTTGGACTTGGTGACCAGCCCGGCGGCGCGCGCCGCGTCGATGACCGCGAGCGAGCGGTCGTAGCGAAAACCCGGTCGGATGCTCTTGAAGATCCTCGGCACGGTCTCGATGTTGTGGGCGAAGACCTCGGGACGGCTGGCGAAGACCTCGGCCAGCAGGGCGGGGACGGCGTTGAAGTCCGGTGCGAGCAGCTCGACGCCCGTGCCGGGGTTGAGCGCATGGAGCTGGCGGACCGTCTCGGCATACAGCCAGGCACCGCCGTCAGCGAGATCGTCGCGGGCGACGCCGGTGATCGTCGCGTACCGCAGGCCCATGGCCTGCACGCTCTCGGCGACGCGGCGGGGCTCGTCGCGGTCGAGGGGCAACGGCTTGCCGGTGTCGATCTGGCAGAAGTCGCAGCGGCGCGTGCACTGGTCGCCGCCGATGAGAAACGTCGCCTCCCGGTCCTCCCAGCACTCGTAGATGTTGGGGCAGCCGGCTTCCTGGCAGACGGTGTGCAGGCCCTCCCGCTTGACCAGCGCCTGCAGCTCGGTGAACTCGGGTCCCATCCGCGCCCGGGTCTTGATCCACTCTGGCTTGCGTTCGACCGGGGTCTCGGCATTGCGGGCCTCGATGCGGAGCAACCGCCGCCCGTCAGGCGCGGTACCGGTGTCAGGGTGCACGGCAGTCACCACGCCAGATTACGCCGAGGTGTTCGGGCGCTCAGGCCGTCGGGAGCAGGGTGTCCACTGACCGCTCGCAGGTGCCGTCCCACGGGTCAGGGAACCTCGGCGGGGGCCGGCAGCAGGGCGTCCAGCCAGCGCTCGACGACTGGCAGTACCTCCTCGACGGTGACGTCGCGGTTGAGCTCGCGCGACAGCGAGGTGACGCCGGCATCGGCGATGCCGCACGCGACGATGCGCTCGTACCACCGCAGGTCGGGATTGCAGTTGAGGGCGAAGCCGTGCAGGGTGACGCCCTGCGCGACCCGGATCCCGATCGCCGCGACCTTGCGCTCGGGCTGTCCGGCGGCCGCTGCGAGCCAGACACCGCTGCGGCCCTCGACCTGCCCGGCACTCACCCCGAGTTCGGCGCAGACGTCGATGAGGACGAGCTCCATGCGGCGGACGTAGGCGACGACGTCCATGGGGTGGGGCAGCCGCACGATCGGGTAACCGACGAGCTGACCGGGGCCGTGCCAGGTGATCTTCCCGCCGCGGTCCACCTCGATCACCGGCGTGCCGTCGGCGGGCCGCTCCCAAGTCTCGGTGCGGCGCCCTGCGGTGTACACCGGGGGGTGCTCGAGCAGCAGCACCGTGTCGGG
>JAYTRE010000196.1:0-2105 GCA_043746395.1 Pseudonocardiales bacterium | reverse complement strand
GCGAGCATGCGCAGCCCGGTGACTATGCCGCCGACGAGATCGCCATTGGTGAACGACGCGCGCATCGCCAGCGCTGCCAGGGCGCAGGCGCGGTTGGGCAGCCGCGCGGCTGAGTCGGGTCCGGTGACCACGTGCAGCACCCGCTGTCCCGGCGAGACCGCGACCAGGACTGCGTCGTCGGTCAGCTTCTCGAACAGCGCCTCGGCATGCGCCCGCGTGGGCGGCTTGAACTCGCCGATGTAGACGGAAAACCCGAGCCCGGACTCGCGGCTGGACAGCGTCAGCGCCTCGTCGAGGCGGGCCAGTTGCCGCGGGGTGAAGCCCCGCTCGTCGACGTCGTGGCCGCGCGGGCCGTGCTGCACGGCGGGCGAGGAAACTGCGAGCTCACCACTCACCGCTGGCACCGCCCACGGCTGTAGTCGACGAGGCAGCGGAGCCGGGCGGCCGCTTGATCCGACCTGCAGGCAGCACGGCGTCCGGGTGCGGAACGAACCATGAGGGCTGATAGGTCCAGGGTCGGCCCGGCCGGTAGCGGTTCGGCTGGCGCAGGATCGCCTTGCCGTACACGGCAAGCGTGATCAGCGCGACGATGCCGGACGGTATGCCGACGAAGACCGAGACGGTCTCGGGAATGGTCATGCACAGCTCCCTGTCGTTGCGTCACGCCGGGGTGAGAGCACGCCGCGACTACGCCCGACACGGTAGCGAACACCGGCTGAGGCTTCAGACAGCGGGCCCGCTCACTGCGACCAGATCTCCGGCCGCCGATCGTGCCACGGCAGCGCCGCCTCGAGTTGCGCCGCCAGCGCCAGCAGCGGCGCGTCCCCGCCGGGACGGCCCACCAGCATGATCCCGATCGGCAGGTTCTCCGTGCTCTGGTACAGCGGAAGCGACACGGCAGGCTGGCCGGTCATGTTGTACATCGCGGTGTAGGGGGTGAACTGCTTCTGCCGTTCGAAGTCGGCGGCCGGGTCGGTGCCGTCGCCTGCGAACCAGCCGACGGGTTGCGGCAGTTGCGCGAGCGTCGGGGCGAGGACGGCGTCCAGGTGGGCGGTTGCGGCGATGCCCTGGCGGGCGAAGAGGTTCAGCGCGCCGATCGCCGCCGCGTACGCGGGCCCGGACACCTGCGCGCCCCGCTCGCGCAGGTGGCGCGTCAGGGGCCGCAGCAGCTCCAGGCGATCAGGCGGCACCGGCACCCCGCACGCGGTCACCGCCCACACCACCTCGAAGGCCGGCACCGCCTCGGCCGGGAGGGGCGCAGCAATGTCGACGACCTCGTGTCCGAGGCTCGCCAGCAACCGGCTCGCCTGCTCCCACGCGTCACGCACCTGGGGGTCGACGACCGTGGCGATCGGCGAGTCGAGGTAGCGCCCGATCCGCAGCGGGCCGGGGGTCCGCTCACACCAGCCCAGGAACGTTTCGCCGGGCGGCAGCGGCGCGAGTGGGTCGGGATCGCCGGGCTGCGGGATCGCGACGGCGTCGAGGAAGGCGGCCGCGTCGCGGACGGTGCGCGCCAGCGGGCCGTACACCGACAGTCGGGAGGAGTCCACGTCGAGCGGCCCCTTGGACACGCGACCCCGCGAGGTCTTCAGACCCACCAGCCCGCACACGCTGGCCGGAATGCGGAGCGACCCGCCACCGTCGCTGCCCTGCGCGATCGCGACGAAACCGCTGGCCACCGCGGCACCGGCGCCACCGCTCGAGCCGCCGGCCAGTCTGGCGGTGTCCCACGGCGTGCGGGCCGGGGCGCCGAGGTCGGTTTCGGTGTAGCACGGCAGCCCGAACTCGGGCGTGGCCGTCTTGCCCAGGCTGATCGTGCCGGCCGACCGCAACAGCGTGACGACATAGTCGTCGACCGCCGGGACGAAGTCGGCGAACGCACGCGACCCGAGCTTGGTGACGATGCCCGCAGTCAGGTTCAAGTCCTTGATCGCGGTCGGTACGCCGAGCAGGGGCGGCAGCGTCGCAGGATCGTCGGCGTCGGCGACGGCCCGCTCGGCCGCCCTGGCCCGCTCGAGCGCCAGCTCCGAAGTGACCGTGACGAACGCGCCGACCTGCTCGTCCAGGCGGGCGATCCGGTCCAGGGCATGCTCGACGAGCTCGAC
>JAYTRE010000195.1:0-1738 GCA_043746395.1 Pseudonocardiales bacterium | reverse complement strand
AGGCACTCGTGGGCATGCTCGTGGCCCAGTGCGTGCCCGCTCTCGTGGTTGATCATGTAGACGCGGTAGGCGTCGACGTCGCCGATGTAGGAGGCATCGCCGCGCACCCAGCGGGAGTCGTTGATGACGACCCGGTTGACGGACCCGCCCGGGACCGATCCGGCCGGCACGAAGCAGGACGTCTCGATCGGGAGTTGGTAGCCGCACAGGCTGCGCACCGTCAGCGACGACACGAGGGTCACGTGGAAGGCGATCGGACCGGAGTCGACGCGTTGCAGGGCGACGCGGGCGTGCCCGGCCCAGCTCCGGACGTCGGAGAGCGTGGCTTGCACCGTCGCCGCGAAGCGGGTCAGGTCGATGCCGGTGATGCCGTTCTCGACGTCCACGCTGTAGCGGTGCGGCGTCCCGCTGCCCACGACCGGACCGCCGCCGGGGAGCACCCGGAAGCTGCCCGAACCCTGCTGCGAGTAGGGGCCGCCAGCGGGTAGCGCGTCGGCCGCCAGCACGGTGTTGCGGGAGTTCGGCCCGGGGGCGTCGGGCTGCAGTGCGATCTGCCCTGAGGCGGTTGGCGGGGCAGGTGGCTGCGGCGCGGCGCTCGGCGCGACGGGCCGCTGCGGCGCGCCGGCCGGCCGAGCGGCTTCGGGGCGGTCGCGCGCGGTCATCAGCGCGACGACCGTGACGGCGACGAGCGCGGGCAGCGCGTAGGCCCGCCAGCCGTAGCGGCGAACGAAGCCGCGTACGGCGACGGCGATCGGTGCCCGGGTGCGGCGAGTGGCTGCTGCGCCGGGGTCGTTGTCGCGCTGGCGATCGGCGGTTTGTCGGTAGACGGGGCGCCGCGGCAGGGTGTCGACCGAGCGGCCGCGGTGCGTTTCGTCATCCCAGGACGGCACAGGGCCAGGTTGCCACAGCCGGGCGCCCATCTTGGTGACCGCACGCGTCCGCGCGCGGCGCGCACCATGCGCTAGCGGGCCGCGCTGCCAGCAGTTCGGTGTTGCGCGCAACGGCTCACTCAGCGCGCCGACGCGACATCCTCGACGAGTCCGAGCACCGCCCGGGCAGTGGTGACCGGGTCCTCCATCATCGCCGTGTGGCCGATCCCCTCGAGCACGAGCAGCCGCGATCCCGCGATCGCGGCAGCGACGTGCGCGGCCAGATCGGGAGCGACGAGACGATCTGTATCGCCCCACAGCACCAGCGTGGGGGCGGTGATGGTGCGCATCAGTGCCCAGGTGCGCCGACCCTGGGCGAGCTGGGCGCGCACCAGGCCCCGCAGCGAACCCAGGAACGCCCCGTTGACCCACGACATCGCAGCCCGCGCCTCGACGTCCTCGATCGCCTGCTGCAGGCGCTGCGGCGGGTAGCGGGAGGGATCGGCGAAGCACAACGCAATCGTGGCCTCGACCCGGGTCCGAGCCGACGCCCCGGCCGCCTGTCGCAAGGCCAACACGCCCAGTCCGGGCAGGACCAGCGCGGCCATCCGCGGGTCGTGCCGCAGCGGGTGGACCCGCAGCCGAACGTCGGGCACGGCCGGCGAGATCAGGGTCAGGGTGCGGACCAGATCCGGGCGCTGGGCGGCCACCAGGATGGACACGGCGCCGCCCATCGAGTTGCCGATCAGGTGCACCGGCCCGCGTCCGGATTGCTGCAGGTAACCGATCACCGTTCGCGCGTGGGCGCGGATCGAGTAGTCGCGATCCGGTGCCGGGCCGGCAAAACCGAAACCGGGAAGGTCGATTGC
>JAYTRE010000194.1:0-3709 GCA_043746395.1 Pseudonocardiales bacterium | reverse complement strand
GCGCAGCCCGGCCGCCGCGGCGGCGCGTGGGTCGTGGTGGAACAGGCTCGGAGCCTCAGCCCGTGGCGACCACAGCGGAACCTCGGTCCACGCCGCGACGCCCTGCCCGGCCAGCCAGCCGTCCTCGACGTAGGTGAACGTGGCATCCGAGCCGGTCACGGCGGCGCAGGCCGCCATGAGGTCGCCGCGGCTGTCCCGGGCCGGACCAGTGGCCTCGAAGGTGCCCGTCGGACCGGTGAGCGCGAAGCTGGCCAGGTCCCGCGAATCGATCAGCGCGACCGGGTCGGTCGGCGCGCCGGGCACGAGCACGTCGCCGCCGCGCGCGACCCGGTCGATCCACCAGGGCAGCCGCCCGGTGGCCGCATCATGCGGGCCGACAATCGAGCCGGCCCGCAGCACGGTCGTGCGCTCGGCTCCGAAGGCCCGTAGCGCCGCGAGCTCGCAGCCGGCCCTGAGCCAGCCGTAGGCGGCGCTGTCGTCCAGGCCGGCGGGAACGTCCGCGCGCGAGGCGTCCGGCTCGCCCGCCTGCACCCCGGCGGCGTGGTAGTCGGGTGCCTCGGGCCAGCCGGGTAGACGTTCACCGTCGACACTCCGGGCGGAACCGGGCCGGAGCGTCCCCGGGTGAACACCGTGACATTCGCGCCGAGCGCCTGCGCCTCGCTCACGACCGCGGGGCCCAGGAACACGGTGCCGCCGAGCACGAGAACGTCCATGGCCTGCAGCCGATCATGCGGTGCGGGGCGCGTCCAGGGTCGTTCGCTCACCGCTGAGCGGCGCGGCCCGCCGATTGCGGGATACTGCCAGCGTCTGTGCGTCCACCGCTAGGAGCAATCGATGCCCATCGCCACGCCCGAGTCCTACGCCGACATGATCGACCGCGCCAAACAGGGAGGTTTCGCCTACCCCGCGATCAACGTGAGCTCGTCGGAGACAGTTAACGCGGCTGTCCGCGGCTTCGCCGACGCGGGCAGCGACGGCATCATCCAGGTCTCGACGGGCGGCGCCGAATTCGCGGCGGGTACCAGCGTGAAGGACATGGTCACCGGGGCGGTGGCGCTCGCAGAGTTCGCCCACGTGGTCGCGGCGAAGTACTCCGTCCAGGTGGCGTTGCACACCGATCACTGCCAGCGCGAGAAACTAGACAGCTACGTCCGGCCGCTGATCGCCCTCTCGCAGCAGCGTGTCGACCGCGGCAAACCGCCGCTGTTCCAGTCGCACATGTGGGACGGTTCGGCGATCGGCCTCGAGGAGAACCTGCAGATCGCCGACGAGTTGCTGGCCAAGGCTGCGGCCGCGCGGATCATCCTCGAGCTTGAGATCGGCGTCGTGGGCGGCGAGGAGGACGGTGTCGTCGGCGAGATCAACGACAAGCTCTACACGACACCCGCCGACGCGCTGCGCACCGCCGAGGTCCTCGGCACCGGTGAGAAGGGGCGCTACCTGTTGGCTGCCACCTTCGGCAACGTGCACGGCGTCTACAAGCCGGGCAACGTCAAGCTGCGGCCCGAAGTTCTCAACCAACTGCAGGACGCCGTAGCTGCCCAGACCGGCAAGACGCGACCCTTTGACCTGGTCTTTCACGGGGGCTCCGGTTCCGCAGTCGCCGACATCCGCGAGGCACTCGGCTACGGCGTGGTGAAGATGAACGTCGACACCGACACCCAGTACGCGTTCACCCGCGAGATCGCGGGGCACATGTTCACCAACTACGACAGGGTGCTGAAGGTCGACGGCGAGGTCGGCAACAAGAATGCCTACGACCCACGCTCGTACCTCAAGCTGGCCGAGGTGGGCATGGCCGCGCGCATTACGCAGGCCTGCGTGGCGCTGCAATCGGCCGGAACGTCGGCCCGCTCATGACCGGCCTAGGTAATCTGTCCGCCCCGCCCACCAGGCTCGGCGAGGATCCGGCGGCAGCGCTGCTCGCGGCCGGGGCCGACCCCACCGCGGTCGCGGCTGCCCACCCGAGCTCGTCGATCGCCTGGGCGACGCTGGCCGAGGCAGCGCTGGGCGCCGATCGGCCCGTGCAGGCCTACGCGTACGCCCGGACCGGTTACCACCGGGGCCTGGACGCGCTGCGGCGCGCCGGCTGGAAGGGCCAGGGTCCGGTGCCGTGGTCGCACGAGCCGAACCGCGGCTTCCTGCGAGCCGTGCACGCGCTCGCGCAGGCCGCGGGCGCCATCGACGAGCCGGACGAGGCGGCCCGCTGCGCGCAGCTGCTCGCCGACTGCGACCCGGCCGCCGTCGCTGCGCTGGCCGGCTGAGCCGATGCCCGCGATCGTTCTCGTCGGCGCCCAGTGGGGCGACGAAGGCAAGGGCAAGGCGACTGACCTGCTCGGTTCGCGAGTGGATGCGGTGGTGAAGTTCAACGGCGGCAACAACGCCGGGCACACTATCGTCATCGGGCACGGCGAGCAGCGCGAGAAGTACGCGCTGCACCTGCTCCCGTCGGGCATCCTGACGCCGGGCTGCGTGCCGATCATCGGCAACGGCGTTGTCATCGACCTCGGCGTGTTGTTCGAGGAGATCGACGGGCTGCAGGCGCGCGGCGTTGACACCGCCCGGCTCGTGGTCAGCGCGTCCGCGCACGTGATCGCCTCCTACAACCGCACCCTGGACAAGGTCACCGAACGCTTCCTGGGCAGCAGCAAGATCGGTACGACCGGTCGCGGGATCGGGCCCACCTATGCCGACAAGATGGCCCGCATCGGCATTCGCGTGCAGGACCTCTTCGACGAAGACGTCCTGCGGGCCAAGGTCACCGGCGCGCTGAACCTCAAGAACCAGATCCTGGTCAAGATCTACAACCGCAAGGCGGTCGAGATGCAAGCCGTCGTGGACGAGTTGCTGGCCTATGCCGAGCGGCTACGTCCGATGGTCGTCGACACCACGCTGCTGCTGGAACAGTTCCTCGATGCGGGCAAGACGGTGGTGCTGGAGGCGGGGCAGGCGACCCTGCTGGATGTGGATCACGGCACCTACCCGTTCGTCACCTCCTCCAGCGCCACGGCAGGCGGTGCGTGTACCGGCAGCGGCATCCCGCCGACCCGGATCAGCCGGGTCATTGCCGTGGTCAAGGCCTACACGACCCGGGTGGGGGAGGGCCCGTTTCCCACCGAGCTGGTCGATGACAAGGGCGAGCTGCTGCGCAACGCTGGAGCGGAGTTCGGCACCACTACCGGGCGGCCGCGTCGGTGCGGCTGGTTCGACGCGCCGATTGCCCGCTACGCCAGGCGCATCAACGGGGTTACCGACTTCGTGCTCACCAAGCTCGACGTGCTCACCGGCATGGACGAGGTCCCGGTGTGCGTGGCCTACGACGTCGACGGGGTGCGCCACGACGAACTGCCGATGACCCAGGCCGAGTTCGCGCGCGCCGTGCCGATCTATGAGACGTTCCCGGGCTGGTATGAGGACATCTCCGCCGCGCGGACGCTGGCTGAGCTGCCACGAAATGCCCGGGACTACCTCGCCGCCCTCGAACAGATGATCAAGGCGCCGATCTCGGCGGTGGGCGTGGGCCCGGGCCGCGACGAGACGATCGCGGTGCGCGACCTGCTCGACTGAACCGCGCCGCGACCTGCCACCGGACGGTCGAGACTGTTCGCGCTCAGTCGACGATCACGACCTGGACACCAATGGTTTCGTAGGTGACTCTGGCTCGTGCGTCACGAGTCGCGAGAGCGCAATTGTGCTCTTCGGCGGCCAG
>JAYTRE010000193.1:0-7411 GCA_043746395.1 Pseudonocardiales bacterium | reverse complement strand
GGCGTAGGCGGTCTCGGGGTCCATTGCCCACGGGCCGCCGTCGGAGCCCATCGGCACTCGCGACATCGACTCCACCCCGCCGGCGACGACGAGGTCCTCCCAGCCCGAGCGGACCTTCTGCGCTGCGACGTTCACCGCCTCCAGTCCGGAGGCGCAGAAGCGGTTGAGCTGAAAGCCCGCGCCGGAGCTCTCGAAGCCAGCCGCCAGGGCGGCCGTGCGGGCGATGTCGGCGCCCTGCTCGCCGACCGGCGTCACGCAGCCGAGGATGAAGTCCTCGACCTGCGCGGGATCCAGGCCGGGGTTGCGCGTGCGCACCTCGTCGATGAGGCCGACGACCAGCGAGACTGGCTTGCTCGCGTGCAGCGAGCCGGTGTTCTTTCCCCGCCCGCGCGGGGTCCGCACTGCGTCATAGACGAAGGCTTCTGTGCTCATGCTCGTCCCGTTCTCGAGAGTGGGGTGTCTGGCGACACTGCCAGTATCACTGTCACAGATGTCAAGTACCAGTAACTGTGTCGTGGTCTACGCTCGCGCTCATGACAGCGCAGCCGGCGTCGGCGGGCGAGGAACTCACGATTGACGAGCTCGCGGCCCGCACCGGCATGACGGTACGCACCGTCCGCTTCTACGCAACCGAAGGCCTGTTGGCGCCTCCGCGGCGGCGCGGGCGGGTCGCGGTATACGGGGCGCCGCACCGGATGCGGCTCGATCTGATCCGCACCCTGCAGGAGCACGGGTACACCCTGGCCGCCATCGACCGCGTGCTAGCCCGCATCCCAGCCGACGCGCAGCCCGCGGAGTACGCCGTGCACTCGGCGGTCCTGGCACCGTGGCTGCCCGACCAGACCGAGCTGCTGGACCGCTCCGGCCTGGATCGCCGCGCCGGACGACGCCTCGGCGACGAGGAGATCGCCTACCTCGTGGAGGTCGGCGCGCTCGAGCGCGTCGGGCCGGATTTCCGGACCTCGCCCGCCGTGCTCGGGCATGCAGTCGAGCTGCTCGATCTCCCGGTTCCCACGTCGGTACTGCACGATTCCGCGCGGCTGATCGAAGAGCACGCCACCGCGGTGGCCAACGGCCTTACCGAGCTGTTTGTCGCGGGGATCTGGGGGCCCTACCAGCGTGGCGAGATCGACCACGAACAGGTCGTCGCGATGTTGGCGCGGCTGCGGCCGCTCGCCGTGCAGGGGCTGGTGAGCGCCTTCGGGCGCGCCGCCGACCGCGCGGCCCGGCGCGGCATCGACCAGCAATAGCGTCGGCCGACGGCAACGGTCGGCCGGGACAGCGGTGGGTCAGCGCCGTCGGGTGCACAGCTTGCTGAGATCGGTCTCGGCCGGATCGACGACGCAGACCGCGGGCATGCTCGCAGCAATGGCGTCGGCCAAGGCTGGCAGCGGGCCGGCCGCCAGCCGCGACGGGACGCTCACCTCGACGTACGCGGCGCGATCGACGGACGTGAACACGTTGGCTGAACTCGTCTGTGTCCGGTCGAAGTAGACGGGCCGTCCGGCGCGACCGGCAATGGCGAAGTACTGCACCGAGCTGCCCGGCACCAGGTCCTTCGGGCGGGCGACACCGCAGCGCAGCACCACCGCCGGATCCCCCCAGGCCACCACGAACGGCGAATCGGGTTGCGGATGCACGACGCGCGGGGCCAGGCCGTCGAGGCGCACCGGCAAGGCCTGGAGCAGTGCCGTGCAGGGCGGCTGAGTGGACGCGGAGACCGGCGGAGCCGCAACGGTGATCGGTGGCAGGACCGCCGAGGTGGGCGGGGCCGGGCCCCCGGCCGGGGGCGTGTTCGGGGCGGCGAGGCCGCCGATGAGCATGGCGAGGACCACGACCACTGGCAGCGTCACGGCCGTCGCGATGAGCGCCGCGCGGCGCAGTTGCGCATCGACCGGCCGGCTCCGGCTCAGAGGTGCACGACCGGGCAGGTCAGGGTCCGGGTGATGCCGTCGACGGACTGCACCCTGGCCACGACGAGCTTGCCGAGCTCGTCGACGTTGCGCGCCTCGGCGCGCACGATCACGTCATAGGGACCCGTCACGTCCTCGGCGCTTGTCACGCCTTTGAGGTTGGAGATCGCGCTGGCTACGGCTGCCGCCTTGCCGACCTCGGTCTGGATCAGGATGTAGGCATGAACGCTCATGGCTTGTTCGCTCCGCTCGCTCGCTCCGCTCGCCCGACATGCTCGCGTGCCCGCGGCGCGTCCTCTCGGGGTCCTGTCACGGGGACCGGTAGAACGTAGCGCAGGCGTCCCTGCCAGGCTTGCGCCGTCTGCCCGATCCAGAGGAGCGCAGTCATTACCGTTTCCGATCTCGGCGAGTTCGGCCTGATCAAACGGCTCACCCGCGGCCTGCCCACGGTCGAGTCGACGTTGCTGGGACCGGGCGACGACGCGGCGGTCATCGCTGCCGCGGACGGCCGGGTGGTGGCCTCGATCGACCTGCTCGTGGAGAACCGGCACTTTCGCCGGGACTGGTCGACTGCAACCGACGTCGGGCACAAGGCGGCGGCCCGCAGCTTCGCCGACATCGTGGCGATGGGCGCCGTCCCGACCGCCCTGCTGGTTGGCCTCGCCGCGCCCGCAGCGCTGGAGCTCACGTGGGTCGACGGGCTCATGGCCGGGCTGCGGGAGGAGTGCGGTGAGCTCGGCGCCGCCATCGTCGGCGGCGACATCACCGCCGCCGATGTGGTCAGCCTCGGCGTCACCGCTCTGGGCGACCTGCAGGGCCGCGAGCCGGTCACCCTGGGCGGCGCCCGGCCGGGTGACGTAGTTGCCGTGGCCGGGCGGCTGGGCTGGGCGGCGGCGGGCCTGGCCGTCCTGGGTCGCGGATTTCGCTCCCCGGTGCAGGTCGTCAATGCCCACCGCCGGCCGGAGCCCCCGTACGTGGAGGGTCCGCGGGCCGCCGATCTCGGCGCGAGCGCCATGACCGACGTCAGCGACGGGCTGGTGGCCGACCTCGGCCACCTCGCCGACGCGAGCGCGGTGCGCATCGACCTGCGGGCGGAGCTGATCGACATCCCGGCAAAGCTCGCCGAAGTCGGGGCCGCGCTGAACGTCGACCCCAGGGTCTGGGTCCTCACGGGCGGCGACGACTACGCGCTGGCCGCCACGTTTCCGCGCGGCACGGCGCTGCCCGAGCAGTGGACGGTGATCGGCGCGGTGGCCGACGGGGACGGGGTCCGGGTCGACGGGCGGCGCTGGCCGGTCGGCGGTCACGAGCACTTCCGATGACCGGCGCGCGCCGGACTGCCGCAGAGTTCCGCCTCGAGGCTCGCAGCTATGACGACCCGGCCGTCGTGCGCCTCGTCGCCGCTGTTCAGCGGGAGTACGTCCTACGCTACGGCGGGCCGGACCGGGCGGTCGTCGACCCTGGCGAGTTCGCGGCGCCCGGCGGGACGTTTCTCGTCGGCCTGCTCGACGGCGAGGCCGTGGCCACCGGTGGTTGGCGCCGCATCGATGCGCGGACCGTTGAGATCAAGCGGATGTACGTCGTGCCCGGCGCGCGGGGGCTGGGGCTCGCCCGGCGCATGCTGGCCGCGCTGGAGTCGTCGGCAGTGGCGGCCGGGGCCGACTCCGTTCGGCTCAACACCGGGGCGAAACAGCCCGAGGCGGTCGCGCTCTACGAGTCCAGTGGCTACCGCCCGACGCCCGGCTTTGGCCACTACGCGGAGCATCCGGGCGCGCTCTTCTACGCCAAGCAGCTGGACCGAACTGGTCCGAGGGACGGCTGAGAACTACGCGCGGGTGACCTTGCCGGCCTTTAGGCAGGAGGTGCACACCGTGATCCGGCGCCGCGTCCCGGGCGCGACGAGCGCGCGCACGCTCTGCACGTTCGGGTTCCACCGGCGGTGGGTCCGGCGGTGCGAGTGGGAAACAGACATCCCGAAGCCGGGCCCCTTGCCGCAGACATCGCAGACACTGGCCACTGAGGCCTCCTTGATCATGGGCACGACCGGATGTCGCCGGTGACGAACGGGTGGGTGGCGCCCGACCAACGCCGGGCAACCCGAGCAGTCTAACCGTTGCCGCAGCGGGCCACCAAACCGCGCGGTTGGCAGTTGCGGCGCGCCCACGATTCGGAGCTGACCAGGAAGCTAAGGCACCAGTGCCATGCGGCTCTGCCCGCATCCAGCAGATCTCCCTTTCCCGCAGCGAGGGCTTGCGGCGCAAGCCACCTGGAAGGCCGTTGGAGTTGGACGGCCGCTGTCGCCCTCGCTGCCGCCCGTGACCCGATTGTGGCGCCGTTGGATGCGCCACACCCGGACTTCTCCTACCGGTGGGACCGCTTCGCTGATCCGGCGTACCGGCGGCGGGCGGGGTGGGTTCCCGGTTGGCCGGGCGGGTGTTGCGCGTCCGGCGGCGGTTCATAGTGATCGTGATTGAGCCCGGCGCGTTTGGCAACGTTGAGCGCGGCATCGGCTCGGTCGATCGCGCTGGCTGCGTGCTCGGCGGAGCCGAGCACGGCGACGCCGGCCGAGAAGGTGGTCGGTCCATCGGTCCAGGATTCACGCAGGCGCGCCAGGAGGGATGAAGCGCCGTCCCCGCTGCTCGCGGGCAGGGCGAGGGCGAACTCTTCCCCGCCCCAGCGGGCGATGACGTCGTGGGCGCGGGCGGCGGCGCGCAGGTGGGCGGCGAAGGACTTCAGCGCCTGGTCGCCGGCTTGGTGGCCATGCCGGCCGTTGACCTGTTTGAAGCGGTCCAGATCGATCATGATCAGCACGCTGTCGGCGGGCAGCCCCTTGACTTTCGCGGCAAAGGCGCGGCGATTGAGCAGTCCGGTAAGCGGGTCGGTTTCCGTGACCCTACGTAGACCGGACCGCGCGTAGAGCCGGGCCAGGGTGTTTCCGGCTTCGTTGGCGAGCATGCTCAGTGCGGTCAACCCTGGTTTGGGCTGGGTGTCCTGCGGGCTCGTCCACCAGACCGCGAGGACACCGATGACGCTGGCCCCGTCCTGCAACGGCAGGCACAGGCTGCTGGCCATCCGGAATCGGTCCACCATCGCGGGACTGATCAGGTCATTGTGGCGTGCGTCGGCGATGAATACGGGCTCGCGGCCGCGGATGGCGGCGGCTGGGGCCCGGTGCGCGCGGCTGTCGATCACCACGGCTGCCATCGCGGCGGCGTCGGCGGGTAGTTCGGTGGAGATTCCGGCCGGGCGAAATACCACCGAGCCGGGCTCCTCCTGCAGGAACATGACGGCGCCGTCGGCGCCGATGATTTCGCGGGCGGCCGAGGCGACCGTGGATGCGACGTCCGGGACATCTTGTTCGGCGTGCATTTGCGACAGTACGCGGGAAACCTGTTGCAGGCGTTGCATGAAGACTTCGGTCCGGCCGACCTGCAGGTAGCACATCGCCAACTGGGCCAGCTTGTCCAGCGCGACCCGCTGAGTCGCCGTCAGCGACCGGGGCAGGAAGTCCAGCACACACAACGTGCCGACCGCGTAGCCGTCTGCCGTGACGAGCGGCGCCCCGGCGTAGAAGCGAATGTTCGGATCGCCGGTGACCAGCGGATTGGCGGCGAATCTTTCGTCCCGGCGGGCGTCGGGAACCTCAAATACCGCGCCGGGCTGCTGGATCGTGTGCGCGCAAAACGACACCTCCCGTGGGGTTTCGGTGATCGTGACGCCCAGTCGTGCCTTGAACCACTGCCGGTCTCGGTCTACGAAGGACAGCAACGCGGTCGGAGTGCCGCAGACGGCGGCCGCGATCTCCGCGACGTCATCCAGCACCTGCTCCGGGTCGGTGTCGAGGACATGCAGGGCCGTCAACGCGGCTAACCGCGCCTCCTCGGCTGCCAACCGCTCGCCGGTGGCGCTCAGGGCGCTGGCTGCAGCGGCGCTGTCTGCAGTGGTGCTGTCTGCAGTGGTGCTGGAACCGTGCCCGGCACGGGCGTCGACGGCGCCCGCGGTCGTCGGCCAGGCTGACTGGACCGCCACGGGGCCGCCGGTCCCCGGCGGATCGCTCGACGTGGTCGAGCTGGTGGTTCCGCTGGCCGCCACGATCCGCAACACCTCTGCGGCGGTCCCGGGCTTCGCGAAGTGGAAACCCTGCAGGACGTCGCAGCCCATTTCCTCCAGCAGCCGAGCGGTCGCCTCGTCCTCGATGCCTTCGGCGACCACCGTCAGGTCCAAGCGGTGCCCCAGCTCCAAGATCGAGCGCACGATCGCCGCGTCGGCCGGGGAATGGGGCAACGACGCCACGAAGGACCGGTCGATCTTGATCTCGTCGAAGGTGTACTTCTTGAGCATGGCCAACGACGTGTAGCCGGTACCGAAGTCATCCACCGAGATACTGATACCCGCCCGCCGAAGGCCGTCCAGTACCCGGACCGCGGCCTGACCGGGCTGAGCCAACGCGGTTTCGGTGACCTCCAACGTCAACAAGTCCGCCGGCATCGTAAACAGCTCCAGGCGCGCGAGGACGCGATCGGCCAAGCCCGTGTCGTGTAGCAACGTCGCCGACAAGTTCACCGACACCGGCACGATCACCCCGGCCTCGCGCCAACCAGCACAGGTTTGCGCGGCCCGCAAGATCGCCCAATCCGTCAACGCGCCCATCTGCCCAGCGCTTTCCATCGCCGGAAGAAACGCCGCCGGCCCCAGAAAACCTCGCTGCGGATGCTGCCAGCGCACCAACGCCTCGACACCAGCCACCCGCCGCGAATGCCGGGCAATCAACGGCTGAAACACCAGCCGGAACTGGCCCTCGGAGATCGCGACCGCGAACTCCGCTTCGGTGTATGGCATCTCGGGGACTCGCCTCCTCGCGTGTGACGCGGTCCCTCGCCACCGCCCCCCCGAGACGTGTGTGTGATTTGTGTTAAACGTGTGTGGTTCGGAAAGCATTTGGTGTCAAATCAGGATCAGCGACCCGACGCCAAGCTCAATCCTGCACGCGACGATCGATTGATCAATTTCACGGGCAGTCGACCTTGTGGCGTGGGGGATGCCAGCCAGCCGGTGCGCGGCGGGCGGTCAACGCGCTGCGCCCCCTGCTGCCCAGTATCCTGCGGCAAACCGGCACTGACGGCGTGGGGGTGGACGTTGCTCGAGGCGCTGGATGCGGCCGCCGTCGGCAACTGGAGCCGGACGGCCGCCGACGCCCTCGAGGAGCACCAGGTAGAGATCGACGCACTGAACGTCTTCCCGGTGCCCGACGGCGATACCGGGACGAACCTCGCAATCACCGTCCGGGCGGGCGCCGACGCCCTCGCTGCCGCCCACGTCCCCGACGTCGGAGCCGCGCTGGACGTCTTCGCGTGCGGCTGCGTGCTCGCGGCCCGCGGCAACTCCGGAGTGATCGTGTCGCAGTACCTGCGCGGGCTGGCGCAGGCCCTCGCCGGGTCCCAGAGCTGTGGGTCGGCGCAGCTCGGCGCGGCGTTGCGGCTGGCCGCCGAGCAGGCCCG
>JAYTRE010000192.1:0-2497 GCA_043746395.1 Pseudonocardiales bacterium | reverse complement strand
TAGTCGGTCCCGCCGCCTGCAGAGGCTGAGTGCAGCTTGAACATTGCCCCGGTTGGATCGCTGAGCTCGGCGATCCGGCCGAACGGAGTGTCCTCCGGTGGGCGCAGCACGGTACCGCCCAACTCCGTGGCCTTGGCGGCGGCAGCGTCGACGTCGGCGACGCTGAAATACACCGCCCAGTGCGACGGGACTTCGGCCGGCAGGTGGGACGCGGAGTCCATCAGCCCGGCCACCGTCTGACCGTCTACCAGCCCTTGGAAGTAGCGGAACTCGTCGGTGTCCGAGGTGTGCTCGATCTCCCAGCCGAACAGCTGCTGATAAAACGCCGTGGACCTGGCGAAGTCCTTGCTGTGGTGCTCGTCCCAGGTGACCGACCCGGGCTCGTTGTACTTGCCGAAGCCGGTGTGGGTGCCCGCTTGCCACAGGCCGAACGCGGCCCCCACCGGGTCGACGAGCACAGCCATCGAACCCAGCTCGGCGACCTGCATCGGCGCCGCGATCACCTGCGCGCCGGCCGCGGTAGCCGCCGCCGTGGTGGCGTCGAGGTCGGCCGTCGAGAGGTAGGTGCTCCACACGTCAGGCATGCCCTGTTCGCCGTTGTTGGGCATCATGCCGGCGACGCGCCGGCCGTCGGAGGAGAAGTTCACGTAGTGGCCGAAGTCCGCGCCCGCGTCCTCGGCCGTCCAGCCCAACACGCCCGCGTAGAACGTCTTCGCCGTATCGGTGTCGGAGCTGAACAGGTCCACCCAGCAGGGTGTTCCCGGTGCAAAAGGAGTGTCGCGCGTGGTCATGGCTGCTCCCTGCTCGTGGTCTCAACCGGTGTCGTGAACGGTAGCCGCGCGGCGCCGACTCCGTCGAGGATCGGTCGGCGCGCCAAGCCGACCGATCCCCGCGAGGGCTAACTGCCCGGGCGATGGCCCTCGCGATGCTGGGCACCCTCCGGCGACGTTGACTGGCCCGAGCTCGGGTTGAGGTACAGCCGCCGATCGGTGGGATGAGCGAAGTCGAACATCGCTGTCAGCAGCCCGCTCGCGGCGTCGGATGAGCTGCCGGGGATCCGCCGGCCACCGAGCCAGTTGTCCTCGATGAAGCGAACCACCGAGGTCTGGGTCGTGAACGTGTTGTCGACGTAGTTGCTGCGGCTGTAAGGCGAGATGACGAGCAGCGGAATCCGGGGACCCACCCCGCAGCGGGCTTGCTGGGGTGTGCGCGCGGCGGGCACCTGGGCGGGGTTGGCTCCGCACTGGCCGGGGCCGCTGAGGGCGTCCAGCGGTGTCTGGGACTGCGTGAGCACCGGGCCGACCTGGTGGTCATACCAGCCGTCGGAGTCGTCGTAGTTGATCACTACGGCGGTGGACTTCCAGCTCGGCAACTGCTGCAGACGGTTGATCGTGCTGGTAAGGAAAGCCTGCTCATCCAGCGGGTCGGAGTAGCCGGCGTGGCCGTCCTGGTACTGGGGCGCCTTCAGGTAGGACACGGCGGGCAGGTTGTTGTGGTCCGCGGCGGCCCAGAAGTCCTTGAGGTCGTACTGGTGGTTGGCCTGGTCCTGGTGCCCGATCTTCGCTACCGAGGTGGGCGGCAGGTGCTGGGGATTGGCGGTGGAGGCGTAGTACTGGAACGGCTCATGGTGCGGGCTGTAGTCCTTGACCGCGTGCCCGAGCACGTTCTGGTGGGTGCCGGTACACGTAGCCGCGAGATTGTCGGTGGCGGCCTCACCCGCCACGTACCCGGGGCTGGCGAAGCCGCCCTGGAACCAGCCCCAGGTGGTGCCGGCGTGGTTGAGCAGATCCCCGATGTTGGTGCCACCCATTTGGATCTGGCGAGCTACCGGCGTGGCGTCCTGGGTGCTCGAGCAGACGTCGTAGTAGGGGTCGGCATCGCTGTACATCGTGCCGGGGCCTTGCGCGGCAGTCGTGCCGGGAGTGGCGTGCAGGCTGCCGGACGGGGCAGTGCAGGCGGGCGCTTGATACACGGCACTCGCGGGCCCGCAGATTGCCCCGTAGGTGTTGCCGGCGATCACGTTGACCGCGCCCGGCGAGGACGGGCCGAAGGTGGTGCCGTAGGAGTTGTCGTTCATGGCGAAGCGCTGTGCGTAGTTCCACAGCCCGGTGACGGTGTTGCCGTCGTAGTAGTCCATCGTCGCGTAGTTGGGGTCAGTGCCCCCCGCCGGGGCCGGGTTGCCCTCCGCGGCCAGGCACTGCTGCAAGCTCAGACCGTGACCGGTGGACTGGACGAATTGATCCATCAGCCCGTGGTCGTAGGCCTGCTGCTCCGCGGTGTAGCCGTGGTCCTGATCGCACGTCGCGGCCTGCGCCCGGGACAGGCGCTGCGGATTGGACAGGTTCGGGTTGGCGGTGAGCAGCGCACCCGACAATCCGTTGACGGACGGGGTGTCCGCAGCAGCGTGGAAGGCCGGCTCGCCGGCCAGGTTCGCGGCGTGGGGGTAGGTGCCGAAGTAGTGGTCGAAGGACACGTTCTCCCCGAAGATGACGACTAG
>JAYTRE010000191.1:0-1694 GCA_043746395.1 Pseudonocardiales bacterium | reverse complement strand
CCGCGCCCGGACCAGCTCCAGGCGTAGCTGCCGTCGTCGCTGGCCCGGCCCCCTTCGCCGAGCCGTAGCGGGCGGAAGGTGTCGACCATGACGGCCAGCTCGTCGAAGTAGTGCACCCCGATGCTGCCCTCGTAGGCGCCGGGCTGGGGCCCATGGGAGTGCCCGCCCGGGTGCAGGCTCACCGAGCCCGTGCCGATACCCGAACCCTTGCGGGCCTCGTAGTCACCGCCGCAGTAGAACATCACCTCGTCGGAGTCCACGTTGGAGTGGTAGTACGGCACGGGGATCGACAGCGGGTGATAGTCGACCTGGCGCGGCACGAAGTTGCAGATGACGAAGTTGTGGCTCTCGAAGACCTGGTGTACCGGCGGCGGCTGGTGCACCCGCCCCGTGATCGGCTCGAAGTCAGCGACGTTGAACGTGTACGGGTACAGGCAGCCGTCCCAGCCGATCACGTCGAAGGGGTGATGCGGGCTGACATGCACGCTGCCGGCGAGGCCGCTCGGGCCCGCACCGCGGTGTTTGACGTAGACCTCCACGTCGGTCGCTGTCTCCTGGGACGGCTCACCGGGGCCGTGCAGGTCGCGCTCGCAGTACGGCGCGTGCTCGAGGAGCTGGCCGTAGCGCGACAGGTAACGCGCGGCGGGCGCGATATGGCTGTTGGCCTCGATGCAGTACGCCCGCACGGGCTCCGGTCCAGACGGCACCCACCGGTGCGTCGTCGCCCGGGGGATCACTACGTAGTCACCCGCCACTGCGGTCAGTGGCCCGAAGACCGTCTCCACCGTGGCCGAGCCGGCCTGGACGAAGATGCACTCATCGCCGACCGCATTGCGGTACAGCGGCGAGGTCGCAGCGGCGACGACGTAGCTCAGGCGCACGTCGTCGTTACCGAGTACGAGCCGGCGACCCCGCACCACGTCGATCCCGGCCGCGTGGCCTTCGGCGAAGAGCTCCGGCAGTTTGAGGTGCCGGGGCAGCAGCGGCTCGTTGGGTGTGGTCGCCAGATCGGGCAACTCCCACGGGCGGGCGTCGACGAGCGCTGAGGGGATCGAATGGTGGTAGAGCAGCGCGGAGTCCGAGGCGAAGCCCTCCGCGCCCATCAGCTCCTCGTAAGCCAGGCCACCATCGGCTCGCCGGTGCTGGGTGTGCCGTTTCGGCGGGATCGAGCCCCGCTGCTGGTAGTGCGCCACGCCTGCTCTCCCTCCACCCTGTCGCCGCAGTGCCGTGCGCCGGCTACCGAGCGTCGAGCGCGACGAACGGCCGCTGTGCCGGGCCGGTGTACAGCTGCCGGGGACGGCCGATCTTCGTGTCCGGGTCGTTGATCATCTCGTGCCACTGGGCAATCCATCCGGGCAGCCGGCCGATCGCGAACAGGACGGTGAACATGCGCGTCGGGAAGCCCATCGCCCGGTACAACAGCCCGGTGTAGAAGTCGACGTTCGGGTAGAGCTTGCGGGACACGAAGTAGTCGTCGGACAGGGCCACAGCTTCGAGTTCCAGGGCGAGGTCGAGCAGTTCGTCACGCATGCCCATGGCCGACAGCAGCTCGTCGGCCGTCTGCTTAATGATCGCCGCGCGCGGGTCGTAGTTCTTGTAGACGCGGTGGCCGAAACCCATCAGGCGCACCCCCTCGTGCCTATCCTTCACCTTCTTGACGAAGCTGGACACGTCGCCATCGTGCAGTCTGATGT
>JAYTRE010000190.1:0-3802 GCA_043746395.1 Pseudonocardiales bacterium | reverse complement strand
TGCCCCGTCGCAGCTGCCCGGCGGTGCAGGGCGGCGAGGATCGCGTCGCGTTCGGCAGCGACGGCAGTGACGACCAGCAGCCGCGTCACGACTTGGTCGGCGACACCTGGATGAGGAAGCTCCACTTGCTCCCGTCGGGCCTGCCGTGGTTCAGCTCGTCGACCTCGACGACGAACGGGTTGCCGCCGGCGATGCCGCTGGGAACGCGGTAGGAGTGCGAGCCCTGGATCAGGCCACTGCTGCCGAGCTGCTTGGAGCCGTCCAGGTTCAGCGCGTTGACGACCCAACCGCGGCTGTCGACCGCCCTCGGCACGTCGACCATCACCTTGGCATCGGCGGCGACGGTGAAGCTCGGCAGGTCGAGTCGGGCCGCCCGCCGGCAGTGCGCCGCGTCGAAGCAGTAGGTAGACGGCGAGATCGTGACGACCCGGCCGCCACCCAGCACGGTGATCTTGGGGGTCGGCTTGGAACAGGCGGCGAGCAGGACAGTGGCGGCGGCGGCCCCGGCGACGACGGCGACAGCGCGGAGGTGCCGGGGCATGACGCTCCTAGAAGGCGGCTCACGGGGTGCGGGGATCGCGAGCTACGCTACCGGGCCGCTCCTGCCACTGGCGTGCTGAGGTGGCCCGAGACATCGCGCGATGGCGCAGGGCAACCAGGGCGGTGACGACCCCGCAGGCAGCGCCCGTGACCCAGAAGCCGACGCCGCCACTACGGCCCGTCGGCAGCAGCACGCCGATGGCAGCGCCCACCACCCAGGCCAGTTGCAGGAACGTCTCCGAACGCGCGAACGCGCTTGAGCGCAGCGTCTCCACGACGTCGCGCTGGATGAGGGCGTCGAGCGCGACCTTCGACAGCGAGTTCGTGACGGCGCTGACGTACATGCCGACGACCGCGAGGGTGATGCTGAACAGCCCGGCGACGATTAGGCAGCTCACGGTGGCGACGGCAACCGAACTCATGATCACGAGATCGGGGCGCTTGAGTTTGACCTTGGCTCCGACGGCGGTGCCGCTGAAGTTTCCGGCGCCGGCCGCGCCGATCACGCCACCGAGCTGCAGCGCTGCCGACAGCCCGTGCGCGGTGGCCTCGACGTAGAACGCGAGAAAGATCGTCAACGTGCCGGAGAGGAAGCGCAGCACTGAGACGGCTTGTAGGGCGATGACCAGGTGGTCGCCGAAGCCGCGCTTGGCCCAGCTCTGGATCCGAACGAGCGGTGGCACCCGCGGCTGGGAGTTCGGGCGAGGCGGTTCCTGCGGGTGGCGGGGGGCGCCGACGGCGGAATCAACCTGAGGGGGCAGGCGGAAGGCGAAGAAGGCACATGCCCCGAACGCCCCGGCCGTGACGAGCAGCCCCAGGCTGTAGGAGCCGGTGCTCTTGATGAGCACGCCGACCAGCCCGCCGCCGAGGAGTGCCGCGCCGAGCCCAAAGATCGACAGTCGGGCGTTGGCCTCGACGAGCGTCATTCCCGGCGGCACGAGCCGCGGTGCCGCCGCCGCCCGCACCACGCCGTAGGCCTTGGACAGCACCAGTGAGCCAAGCGCGCACGGATACAGCACGAGCAGTTCGGTCGGGTGCCCGGCCATGATCAGGGCGAGCACTGCGCGACCGATCGCGGTGCCGGCCATGGTCCAGCGGCGACCGTGCTGCAGCCGGTCGAGGGCGGGGCCGATGACGGGCGCCACCACGGCGAAGGGCGCCATCGTGATGAGCAGGTACAGCAGGACGTTACCGCGCTTGGCGTGCTCGGAGGCGCCGAAGAAGACGGTTCCGGCGAGCGCGACGGTGATCATGGCGTCGGTGCCGTAGCTCAGTACCTGGTTCCAGATGAGCGCGGTGAGCCCGGACTGGTGGGCACCGTCGGCCTTGCTCGCTGCGATGACCTTCCGGGTGACGACGCGCGCGGCGCGGTTGGTCTGCGCGATGGCCGCCTTGGTCATGGCCACGGCGGGACTGGCCGGGCCCTTGGCGTCGCCAGCGCTCCCCTGCTCACCCCCGGAGACGTGGTAGGTCGGGTTGCCGAACGGGCCAGGCGGGAGGTACTGCTGCGGCGGCGCGGGCGGCGGGAGGTACTGCTGCTGCGGCGCCGGCGGCTGGTGCCCGGAGCCGTGGGAGGTGTGGGCCGAGCGGGAGAACCGTTTGCGCGGTTGGTCGTCGTGCCTGCGGGCCACGATGCCATCCTGCCCCACGAGGCCCGGAATCCAGTGCGCGCGCCGCGGCGTGGACCCATCGGCCACAATGAAGCGGTGACCCACTCCCACGCCGCCGTCGCCGAGTCCCCCCCTACCGGAACCCGGCCCCGCGCAGTGCCCGACGCCCGGCTCGTCGCCGCGGTCGAGACCGCCCGCGCGGCCGCGCTGGACGTCGGTGGTGAGAACGTCGGCGAGCACCTCGGCGTGCACGCCGAAGAGCCGCGGGTCGTGACCCACGCTTTCGCCTCTTCGCTGCCGGGCTACCGCGGGTGGTACTGGGCGGTGACCCTCGCTCGGGTCTCGCGCTCGCCCAGTGTCACCGTCGACGAGGTGGTCTTGCTGCCGAGCGGGGAGGCCGTGCTCGCGCCGGCCTGGGTGCCGTGGAACGAACGGCTGCGGCCGGGCGATCTCAGTCCCGGTGACCTGCTGCCCCGCGATGCCGAGGATCCCAGGCTGGTCCCCGCCTACGCGGTTTGCGACGACCCGGCGGTGGAGGCGGTGGCGACCGAACTCGGCCTCGGGCGCGAGCGGGTCATGTCCCGCGAGGCCCGCCTGGACGCCGCGGAGCGTTGGTTCACCGGCGACAACGGCCCGGACAGCCCGATGGCCAGGGCCGCCCCGGCGCGTTGCGGCACCTGCGGGTTCCTGCTCGCCCTGGCCGGATCGCTGCAGGCCGGCTTCGGGGTGTGTGCCAACGAGATCACCGCCACCGACGCGCAGGTGGTCAGCGTGGAATTCGGCTGCGGCGCGCATTCCGAGGTCACCGTGGTCGTACCGTCTCTGGCTGAGCTCACCGGCGAGGTCTACGACGACGGGGACGTGCTGGTGATCGACTAGAGGGTACGGCCCATGCCCCGATGCCGCACCATGATCGAGTAACCCATCAGGCCGAGAATCCAGCCGGCGAGACAAGTCCACAGCCAGATGCGGTGGTCGTGACGCCCGAGCCAGCCGTAGAACGGCAGCAGCACGACGAAACCGGCGAACCACAGCGCCGTCCCGATCGCGACGATGCGGCGGGTGTTCGGCTGGACGGCCGGCGGCTGCACCAGTTTGCGTCCCTCGGACATGCTGCCCACCGTAGCTCTCCGACGGTCGTCGAGGTGGCGGTCGACGCTGTTCGTTAGCTATACTAACTAACGTGACGGCCCCGACGAAGACGACGATCGCCGAGCTCGCGGCGCTGTTGCGACCGTCGCTGCTGCGGCTCACTCGCGTGATTCGCAACCAGCGCGTGGACATCTCCGTCACGCTCACGCAGCTGTCGGCGATGAGCACGGTGCACAATCACGGGCCGATGAGCGCGGGCGAGCTGGCGAGCTGCGAACGGGTCCAGCCGCCGTCGATGACCAAGGTGCTGGCCAACCTCGAGGAGCGCGGCCTGGTCCGGCGGGAGCCGCATCCGCAGGATCGCCGCCAGGCGATCATCGCGATCACCGCGGAAGGGGTCCGACTGCTCGACGAGGAGCGCCGCTCGCGCGATGCCTGGCTGAGCCAGCGCCTGGTCCGGCTCACCTCCGACGAGCGCGCCCTGCTGCGCCGCGTGATCCCGCTGTTCGACAAGCTGGCCGAGCAGTGACGGCGGCCGCGACCATCCCGTCGCCGGCCCT
>JAYTRE010000189.1:0-2734 GCA_043746395.1 Pseudonocardiales bacterium | reverse complement strand
CCCGGGCGGGCCGCAGCGACAGCCCGGACCAGGCGCGCGGTGGTGGCCGACCCGATGGCCGACCGGGTGCCGTGCGCGGCCACGAGCAGGACGGGTGCTGCGGGCATGTCGCCCAGCCTAGGCAACCCGATCCGCCTGGCCGGGAACCGACGAAACCGGCCCGAAAGGGGGGTCGGACCGGCGCTGGCGACCCCGACCGGACTTGAACCGGCGACCTCCGCCGTGACAGGGCGGCGCTCTAACCAACTGAGCTACGGGGCCTTCGCACCGGGTGTCGGTGCAGGTGCTACATCGTGCCCCCAACGGGATTCGAACCCGTGCTACCGCCTTGAAAGGGCGGCGTCCTGGGCCTCTAGACGATGAGGGCGCGAACCGACTCATGCTAGCCCCGCTGGTGGACGCGCTCAGCATAGGGGACGTCGCGCCGGCCCGCCAAAGCGGTGCGCCGCGGCCGCCCTGGCAGGTCGTCGCGGCGAACCGGCGGCATCCGCGCGGAAGGCGAACCTCAACGCGCTCCGGCTGACCTGCTCGCTGTAAGCCAGTCAGCTGTAAGCCAGTCAGCTGTAGGCCAGTCAGCTGTAGGCCAGTCAGCGGTGGGCGCGGCGGTTCTGCCGGCTGAACAGCCGCCAGATCAGCAACACCACGATGCTGCCGGCGATCGCCCCGAGGATCGTGGACGCCTTGTGTAGATCGAACTTGTCGTGCAGCAGCAGTACGCCGAGGGTGCCGCCGGCGTAGGAGCCGACTATGCCGAGCACCGCCGTGCCGAGGCAGCCGAGTCGCGCCGGTGCGTGCACGAACAGGCGCGCGATGGCACCGACGACAAGGCCGAGGACAAGTAAGCCAAGCAGGTACAGCATGGCCTTATCGTCCTACGCCGCAGGGCGCATGCCCAACAGGCGCACGCCGTCGTCATCGCGCAGCACCGCGGTCACCCAGCCGCCGGCGCGACCGTGCCCGCGCAATTGCTCGGCGTCGGGCCCCAACTCGACCGGCTCGAAGCGGCGGTGCTCCCAGTTGGTGCGAGCGGCATGCCCGGCCACCGCGAGGCCGAGCGCCGAGCCACCGGCGGCGAGATCGGACCTGGCTGCGGACAGTCGCGCGATCACGTCGTCGAGCGCACCGACGAGGGCGGGGTTGCCGTCGCACCAGGTGGCGACCAGGTCCGGGCGGGTCCGCGCCACCCGCGAGCCGGATAGGTAGGAGCCCGCCGCGAGCGACAGGCCGAGCGGGCCGCCGGCCAGGCCGGTCAGGGCCAGCGCCTCGGCAAGCACGTGCGGCAACCCGATCACCCGCGCCACGGCGGCGTCCTGCTCCGCCGCTGTCGTGGGGACCGGCTTGGCTCCGAGGTCGCACACCAGCTCGGCAAGGGCCAACCAGGCGGCCAGGTCGGTGTCGGGTTCGAGGGTGAGGGCCCAGGGCGCGTCGCGGAACAGCAGGGGATCGGTCGCGCCCCAGCCGCTGTCCTCGGTGCCGGCCAGCGGATGCCCGCCGACGAAGCGTGCCTGCGGGACGAGCTCGCGGACCATTGCCAGCACCGGCTGCTTCAAGGTGCCGACATCGGTGACCAGTGCCCCCGGGGCCAGGTGGGCAGCCAGCGAGCGCAGGGCTGCCGCAACCTCCGGCAGGGGCATCGCGAGCACGACGAGGTCCGCGCCGTGGACGGCCCCGGCATCGGTTGCCGCCACCGGGAAGCCCGCCGCGCTTGCCGCTGCGGCCGTGGCGGAATCGACGTCGAAGCCGACGACGTCCGAACCGCTGTGTCGGATCGCGCTCAGCAGCGAACCGCCGATCAGCCCGAGCCCGAGCACTGCGACGCGGCCGAAACGGGCGGTCATCGGGGACGAGGCCGGCACAGGGTCACCGGCCGACGCTATCGCCCCGCTGGGTGCGACTTCCCGCAGCCCGGCCGGACGTGTCAGGATCGGTATCGCGCATCCGGCGATCCTCGTGGGCGCAGAGGCGGTGGGACAGTTGGCACAGCGTGGCTTCGCAGTCGCGGCGATCCGCGACGGCGGGCTGTGGCGCGTGGAGCCGCTGCCCCCGGCCGTCCTCGGCGACCTCGGCGTGCTGCTGCAGGCACTGCGGTCCCAGCCGCCGGAAGGCGGCCCGTTCGTCATCGCCAACGTCGACGACGAGTTCTTCCTCATCGGCCGCCTCGACGGTGGGCGCATCTCGCTGCTGCTGTCGGACATGACCGCCTCTGTCGAGTACCCGCTTGCCGAGCAGGTCCTCGGGCGGCTCGGGGAGGATCCGCCCGAGGACGACGAGCTCGACGAGATCTGGCCGGTGGGCGACCTGGACCTGTTCGCCGACCTCGATCTGCCCGAGGACGAGATGGAGCAGATTCTCGACGACATCGACGCCTACCCCGACGAGATGCTCGAGGCCATCGTCGAACGTATCGGGATCGCAGACGCATACGCGCGCGCGATGGAGTCGGCGCGGGCAGTGCGATGACCTCCTTCGCCGCTGTGCTCGCGCGCGCCGACGAGGATCGGTGGCAGGTCGTGGAAATCTCGGTCGCCGGTTGCGAGTCCGTCACCGACATCGCGGACCTCGCCCGTGACGTGCGCGGTGACCTGCGGCTGGTGCTCATCGAGCAGGACGACGAGTACGCGGCGATCGTGCGTATCGATGACGACGACTCGGACGCGCGCGCCTTCCTCTCCGACGGCCGCGCCGCCGACGCATACACCCTCGCCGCCGTCATCGCCGAGGAGTTGACCGAGAT
>JAYTRE010000188.1:0-8117 GCA_043746395.1 Pseudonocardiales bacterium | reverse complement strand
CTGAGCTGCTCTATGGCGAGGCCGCGCTGCCGGACGAGGTCGCGGCCGCGCTGGGCCGCCTCCGCCCGGTCAGCAGGGCGCTGTTCACCACGCCCGCCGCGACCGTCGGGTGGCGCAGTGTGCCGTCCACGTATGTCGTCTGCACGCAGGACCGCACCGTGGCGCCGGAGCTGCAGCGAGCGATGGCCGAACGCGCGAGCGATGTCGTGGAGCTGGGCACCGGGCACACGCCGCTGATGACCGACCCCGAAGCGGTGGCCCGGCTCCTGATCCAGCTCGGATCCCTGGGGTGAGCGGTGCTCAGGCCGGGGACGGCGGCCGGTCCTCGGCCGACTCGCCGACGCGCTCGGCGGCAATGACGTGCAGCACCGCGTTGATCAGCGCCAGGTGGGTGAAGGCCTGCGGGAAGTTGCCCAAGTGGCGCCCCGAGCGCGGATCGATCTCCTCGGCGTAGAGCTCGAGCGGACCAGCCAGCGAGAGCAGCTTGGCGCACAGTTCGCGGGCCCGCTCGTATTCACCGATCTCCGACAGCGCGGACACCAGCCAGAACGAGCAGATCGTGAACGAGCCCTCCGCACCGGAGAAACCGTCATCGGTTTCCTCCACGCGGTAGCGCAGCACCATGCCGTGCACGGTCAGCTCATCGGCGATGGCAAGCACGGTGGCGCGGATGCGCGGGTCCTCGGCCGGCAGGAACCGCACCAGCGGCGCGAGCAGTAACGAGGCGTCCAGCGCGGTCGTCTCGTAGTGCTGGGTGAAAACGCCGCGCGCGTCGAGGCCGTGGGCCAGGATGTCGGCCCGGATCTCCTCGGCCGCCAGCTGCCACTGCGACGCTGCGGCATCCTGCCCGATCGCCGCGGCCAATCGCGCGCCGCGATCGACGGCCACCCAGCACATGATCTTTGATGAGGTGAAGTGCTTGAGCTCCCCGCGCACCTCCCAGATGCCGGCGTCGGGCTCGCGCCAGTGCTTGAGGGCCGCCTCGACCTGCTTGCCCAGGATCGGCCAGATGCGTCCGTCGACGTGGTCGGCGGCCTTGTTGTGCAGGTACACCGAATCCAGCAGGGCCCCCCAGACATCGTGCTGGCGTTGGCTCGCGGCGGCGTTGCCGATGCGCACCGGCCGCGAGTCGGCGTACCCGGGCAGGTGATCGAGCACGTACTCGCTCAGCTCGCTCTCCCCGCCGATGCCGTACATGATCTGCAGGTCGTCGTGCTGCTGGGCGATGTCGGCGATGAAGGAGAAGAAGTCGATGGCTTCCCAGTCGAAGCCCAGCGAGTACATCCCCCACAGCGCGAACGTGGCATCGCGGATCCAGGTGTAGCGGTAGTCGTAGTTGCGCTCGCCACCGATGGTCTCCGGCAGCGACGTGGTAGCCGCGGCGCAGATCGCCCCCGTGGGGGCGTACGTCAGACCTTTGAGGGTGAGCGCGCTGCGCTGCAGGTAGCTGCGCCACGGATGATCGGGGAACGTGCCGCGGGCCAACCAGTGCTGCCAATGGTGCGCGGTCCACACCAGCTGGTCGTAGGCGTCGGCGAAGTTCGTCGGCGCCTCGGTGCCACCCCACGACAGCGCGACGAAGCGGCTGTCGCCCTGG
This sequence comes from Pseudonocardiales bacterium, assembly GCA_043746395.1. Taxonomy (GTDB): domain Bacteria; phylum Actinomycetota; class Actinomycetes; order Mycobacteriales; family Jatrophihabitantaceae; genus JAYTRE01. The sequence goes on along the minus strand of JAYTRE010000188.1, from coordinate 6,520 downwards.
CGCAGCAGGGTGCGGGCCGAGGCTCGGCCGCCCTCAAAACCGAGCCGCATGTCGGTGGTGATCGTCAGCGGGTGGGTGAGTCCCTCGGCGTGCGCCTGGCCCTGGTGGTAGACGTGGTCGGTGTAGTCCCAGGTGAGCATCGACCGGCCGTAGTCGGCCACCGGCTCGCACTCCACCACGGTCTGCACCTCGCCGGTTACGCAGCGAATGGTGCGCAACAGCACGTGTTGCGCGTCGTAGTCGGTGGGGGTGCGGCGCTGCGAGTGGGAGAACTCGCGCTCATGCCGCCACGGTCCGATCAGCAGGGCGTCCCGGACGATGATCCAGCCGGTATCGGTGGCCCAGCTCGTCTCCAGGATCAGCGTGCCCGGCAGGTAGCGACGCGCGGCCGGCACGCCGACGTCGGATGGCGAGACCCGGAAGCTGCCGGCGTGGCGCCCGAGGATCGCGCCGAAGATGCTCGGCGAGTCCATCCGGGGCAGGCACATCCAGTCGACCGAACCGCCGGGGGAGATGAGCGCAGTTACCTCACCGTCGGACAGGAACCCGTAGTCGGCGATCGGCACCGCCTGCAGGTGGGAGATCGTTGCCGCGTTGGGTCCGGTAGCCGGTGCAGTTACTTTCATGAGGGCAGGATGCGCGCCATCGGGGGCGGGGGGCAATCCGATCGTGCAACTCTCGGCCCCGCTAGCGGTGCAGAAGTTGCACGATCGGGGCTGACTGACGGGAGCGCGATGACGCGGCGCAGCTGGGCGCTGTTCGCGGCGATGTGCGCGATCTGGGGAATCCGTACCTGCTCATCCGGATAGCCGTGCGCGACGTCGAACCGGGCACGCTGGTCTTCCTCCGTAGCGCTATCGGCGGGTTGGTGCTGCTCCCGCTGGCCCTGCGACGCGGTGGTTTCCGGCCGATCCTGAGCCGGTGGCGCCCACTGCTGGCCTTCACCGTGATCGAGGTCGCCGTCCCGTAGTTGTTGCTGTCCGATGCCGAGCGGCAGCTGCCCAGCTCGCTGTCCGGGTTGCTCGTCGCCGCAGTGCCGTTGGTCAGTGTCGTGCTGGCACGCGCCATGCGCGCAGCAGACGGTCTCGACGCGGTCCGCGTCCTGGGCCTGCTGCTCGGCGTGGTCGGTGTCGCGATGCTCGTCGGGCTCGACCTGAGCCAGCTGCACGTCGGCGCCCTGCTGGAGATGGCCGTCGTGGTCATCGGCTACGCCGTCGGCCCGGTGATCATGGCCCGCCGGCTGGCCGATGTGCCGAGCATCCCGGTCGTGTCGGCGGCGCTGCTGCTGGCCGCGATCGGCTACCTGCTCTATGCGCTGTTGCGTCCGCCACGCGGGCTGAATGCTTCCTTGATCGAACCGCGCTGTGACGGGCTGCTGGCCGCAGCAGTGCGGATCGATCATCCCTGCGGTGCGGGTCAGTCGATGCGGACCGGACCTGAGGCGGTGTCGAAGACGGCCGCGAGCAGGCCCTGCTCCTCATCCGATGGCGTGATCCAGTCAACAGCGACGCCGTCCAGCGACTGCTGCGCCGCAGTGCCGAGGTACGCGTCGACGGACGCCTCGTCGCCGGCGATCTCCAGGCGCCGCAGCGTGATCGCTGAACCGCCTGCCGACGGATGGTGCTCGTCGTCACTTTGCCAGTGCACGAAAAACGGCAGCTGCGGATCGTCGGCGGAGTTGCTGACGCCGAGCTGTTGCCACCGCAGATCGAAGCCGTCCGGGCGGCGCCGGTGCCCTGGGGCCGCCTTGCGGCCGAGCCGTTCCTCGAGCGGGGCCAGCTCATCGACACGGATCACCCAGCCGAGCCAGCCACCACCGGCCGCGCTGCGGTCCCGCACCGCGCGCCCGAACGGAGCTCGGTCGGCCGCCGGATGGTCGAGTGCCTCGACGACCTCCAGGTAGCAGCCGCCGGCCAGGGGCAGGATGAAGTTGCGGGTGCCGAACGAGGGATGCAGGCCGCCGTCGCCGAAGCCTGCACCCAGTCGCGCGCCGAGACGCTGCACACACCCGGCGAGGCCCTCTGCGCCTGCGGCATAGCTGAGATGGTCGAGTCGCATGCGGCTATGGTGACCCACGCCCAAGTCGCTGCCGGCAACGGGGTCGCCTCAAGTGGGGCCGCGCCGGGGTGCTAAAGACGCCAGGTCGCCGTGCCGTCCGCACGTGCACCCAAAAGCTCTCGCCGCCCCGAATCGCCGAGGCAGGCTCATACCGGGGGCACAGACGATCCGCAGCGGGCTATCAGCTACGTCCTACATCTTCGCTCAGGAAGGTAGGCGGGACCGCGCGCGCCATGGCACACGCACCGGCGATCAGAACGGATATCGATGAGAACACACCTTCGGCGGTGGCTTCGGCGCCGCCCCATGGTGACGGCGCTGCTCGCCGTCGTCGTGCTGCTCATCGGTGCGACGCTGTGGATCACCAGCAGCTCGGCGACCAAGGCCCCGCTAGTGAAGTCCCGCCTCGTGGCGGCGAGCCTGGGGACCATGCGCCAGTCGGTCGTGACCACGGGCACCATCGAGCCCGCCGTCCAGGACTCGCTCGACTTCACCGCCCCGGGGCTGGTGACGTCCGTTGCTGTCGCTGCCGGTGACCCCGTCCGGGCCGGCGAGGTGCTGGCCACGATCGATCCGGAGGCCCTGACAGCCACCCTGGCCCAGGCCCAGGCGACGCTGGCGAACGACCAGGCCAAGGTTGCCGCTGACGAGAACTCCAGCGCGACGAGCACGCAACTGGCTGCCGACCAGGCTTCCGTGACGGTGGCGCAGGCGCAGGTCGCCTCGGCTACCTCGGCCCTCGCGGGGGCGTCGCTGACATCGCCGATAGCGGGCGTGGTGGCGTCAGTCAACCTGCAGACCGGCCAGCAGGTTTCGGGCTCGTCGGGCTCGGGCGGTTCCGGCACCGGCTCCAGTACGGCCACGGCGTCGAACTCCTCCAGCGCGGCGATCGTCGTGATCGCGACCAATTCCTGGGTTGTAGACACCACGGTCGACGACACCCAGGTCGGCCTGATCGCCAAGGGCAATCAGGCGCAGCTCACCACGCCCGGCGCGGCGTCGACGAGCTACGGCACGGTTGCCTCCATCGGGATCGTGGCTTCGACGAGCTCGGGCACGGCGTCGTACCCGGTCGTGGTCAACGTCACCGGCAACCCCGGTGGGATGCACGCCGGCGCGTCGGCAACGGTGGCCCTGATCTACCGGCAGCTGACCAACGTCCTCACCGTGCCGTTGCTGGCCGTGCATGTGAGCAACGGAAAGAGCATCGTCTACGAGCAATCCGGCACCACGCAGGTGGCCCGACCGGTGACCACCGGGCTGGCCTCCGGCGGCGAGGTGCAGATTCTGTCCGGTCTCACGGCGGGTGAACAGGTCGTCGTGAACATCCCCGTACCGGCTGGATCCGTGCCCCGACGTACGGGAAAGACCGGGACCGGAAAGGCCGGCGGTGGCAAGCTCGGCGGCGGGAAAGCAGGCGGCGGAAAGGCCGGCGGCGGCAAGCTCGGCGGCGGCGGTGGTCTCAGTGGGGGCTGACGAGCCGGTCATCGCCCTGGACGAGGTGCGCAAGACCTACCGGACGGGAGCCCTGTCGGTGCAGGCGCTGCGCGGCATCTCGCTGCACATCGACGAGGGCGAGTACGTCGCGATCATGGGCCCGTCCGGCTCCGGGAAATCGACGCTGATGCACATCATCGGCTGCCTCGATGTCGCAAGTGGGGGACGCTACCTGCTAGCTGGCGAGGACGTCGGCGACATGGATGAGTTCGAGCTCGCCGATGTTCGCAACCGCCGGATCGGATTCGTGTTCCAGCAGTTCAACCTGCTGCCCTCGCTGTCAGCCTGGCGCAATGTCGAACTCCCGCTCACCTACGCGGGCCTGCATCGCGACGAGCGCAAGCACCGCGCACTGGAGGCACTCGAGCGCGTCGGGCTCTCCGATCGCGGCGATCACCGACCCGGCGAGCTTTCTGGGGGCCAGCAGCAACGGGTCGCCGTTGCCCGGGCGCTCGTCGGCGACCCGGCACTGATCCTGGCCGACGAACCGACCGGAAACCTGGACTCGACGGCGACCGCGGAGGTGCTGGCCCTGTTCGACGAGTTGCACGAGAACGGCCGCACGATCGTCTTGATCACTCATGAGGCCGACGTCGCCCAACGGGCCGAGCGGCTGGTACGGATGCGTGACGGCGCCCTGCTCAGCGACTCGGCGATGGCCCGATGAACTGGCTCGAGACGATCCGGACGGGCCTGCAGGCGGTGCGCAGCCACCGGCTGCGGTCGGGGCTCACCGTGCTCGGCATCCTCATCGGCATCGCGACAGTCGTGCTGTCCGTCGGGCTTGGGGAGGGAGCACAGAACTCGGTCAGCACACAGATCAACGCGCTCGGCAGCAACCTGCTCATCGTCACGCCGGGCAGTGCGACGAGCACAACCGGCGTGCGCGGCGGATTGGGCTCGGCCTCGACCCTGACCACCGGCGACGCGACCGCGCTGGCGGCCCGGGTCTCGGCGCCGGACATCAAGGCCGTGGCGCCGACCAAGAGCAGCTCGCAGGTGCTCACGTTCGGCAGCGCGAACTGGACGACCTCGGTTGTGGGGACGACACCGGACTGGCTCACAGTGCGGGCCCGCACGTTGTCACAGGGCAGGTTCATCACCAGCGCGGACAACGCCGCCGTCGCCGCCGTGACGGTGCTCGGCCCCACCACGGCCAGCGAGCTGTTCGCAAACGTGGATCCCGTGGGACAAGCCGTGACGATCAACAGCATCCCGTTCACTGTGGTCGGGGTGCTTGCGCCCGCCGGATCGAACTCCTCGAGCAATCTCGACGACCAGGCAATTGTCCCGCTCAACACCGAAGCGACGCGGCTCGCGCCGACCAAGACCCGTTACGCGCTGTCGAACGTGTTCTTGGCCGCGACGTCGAATTCCACGATCTCCGCGGCGTACCAGGAAGCCAATGCCATCCTGTCCGTGCGCCATGGCGTGACGGCGGCAAACCCTGCGGACTTCACCATCACGACGCAGGACTCGCTGCTCACTGCAGCCACCTCGGTGAGCAAGACGCTGACGGTCCTGCTCGTCGGCATTGCCGCGCTGTCGCTGCTCGTCGGCGGCATCGGCGTCATGAACATCATGCTGGTGTCGGTGACCGAACGGACCCGGGAGATCGGCCTGCGCAAGGCGCTGGGCGCCACGCCCGTCGTCATCCGGCGACAGTTCCTCGTCGAAGCATCGGTGCTGGGCTTCGTGGGCGGCGTTGCCGGTGCCGCGCTCGGCGTCGTCGGCGCGATCGTGCTGCCGCACTTCATCACCGAGCGCATCGCCGTGTCCCCGTCGGCGATCGTGGGAGCCGTAGTGGTGGCCGTCGCGATCGGGGTGGGTTTCGGGGTGTACCCCGCCACCCGGGCCGCGCGGCTGGCACCCATCGACGCCCTCCGCAGCGACTGATCTGCCCGCAGCCTGTCCGACCCGCATGACGACGACGAAGGACCAGACCATGATCCACAAGACGGTCACTGGCCGCACCCGCCCGATCGTGCTCGCCGGCGCCCTTGCGGTCGTGGCGCCACTCGTGCTCGCTGCGTGCGGGGGTGCCTCCTCGGTCTCCGGAGCCGGCGCGAGCGCCGCTACGCAGACCCCGCGCCCTGCGTCCGGGACAGCCGGCCGCGGTGTGCCCCCCGCGGCGGATGGGCTCATCGCGGCGGTCGATCCCGCCGACATCCAAGTCCAGAACCCGACGAGTGGCCAGGTGACGGTGCGGTTCACCGGCACGACCCGATTCACCGACACGGAGTCGACCGTCCTTGCGGCTGTCACGGCGGGGTCCTGCGTGGTGGCGACCGCGCCGGCGAGCGTGCCCGTCCCCAGGCCAACCGCGATCACCGCGACGACGGTCGTGCTCAGTCAAGCGACTAGCAGCGGCTGCCTGCCGCGGCCCGGCGGCGGCGCGAAGAGCGCGCGGACCAGTGGCGTCCCTCACGGCAGTCGGGCCACCGGATCCCACCCCGGCCGCAGCAGGCGCGCCGACACGATCAGCGGAACGGTCCTCTCGGTCATTGGCTCGACGATCACCGTGCGGGAGCCCGCCCGAGGATCAGCGGCTGCGATGACGGCCACGGTCACCGTGACGCCGGTGACGAGCTACCGCCATACCGTCACGGTCACCAAAGCGGCACTGAAGGTGGGGCTGTGCGCCACCGTCGCGGGCAGCACGGACTCGACGGGTGCGGTCACCGCCAGGCGAATCGCGCTGAGCACGGCGGGCGCCAGCGGCTGCTCGCCACGATTCGGCGCCCGTGGCGTTGCGGGGGCGGTTGGAACCAATGGCTGAGCAACCGTCGGCCACCTCGGAGTTGCTGCACGCGAGCCGGCGGCGGCGCGCGCGGCGCGGACGACAGCGCCGGTTCCTGCTGCTGTCGATCCTGACGGCCCTGGTCGTCACGATCGGGGGAACCGCGTGGGCCATGACGCGCGCGGCGGGGCCTGTCTACCGCCTCGCTACCGCTGCGCCCGCGAC
>JAYTRE010000187.1:0-4719 GCA_043746395.1 Pseudonocardiales bacterium | reverse complement strand
CGGCTCAACGCCTCCTCGACGGTGGTGCGAGCGCGCTGCACCCGCTCGCCGTTGGCCGCCAGCCAGACGTGCATCCGCTCCGCCGCAGTGAGCGAGTCGTCGGTGCTGCGCAGCACCGACGACGTGATCGCCGACAGCGCCGCATAGACGTCGTGTCGCACAGCGGCGCGTGCCAGTGTCGCCCAGCGGTCGTCGCGCGGCAGCCGGGTGATCGCGGTAAGCATGTCGTCGACGCTGAACTGGGCCGACAGCGCGAAGTGCAGCTCGGCGATGTCGGCGGCCGAGTACTCGCTGGTATTGGCGATCTCGACGACATCGAGCAGCAGGAACGCTGACAGCAGCTCGGCGATACGCCGCGACAGCTCGCGGGGCAGCCCCGTCTCGACCAGCCGTTCAACGTCGTGGTCGAGGTTGGCCCGCTCCGCGCCACACACCAGCTGCAGCGTGCGGGGGGCCAACTCGCAGACGGTCGGGGCGAAGCGTTCGATCTCCGCGGCCACGTCGGTGATCGGGAAGCGGACATCGACCAGCCAGCGGGTCGCCCGGTCGATGAGGCGCCTGATCTCGTGGTATCCGGCATGCTGCGCCGCAGTGGGCACGACGTTGTCCAATGCCTCGATGGCCGCCCACAGTGCGGGCAGCCCGAAAACCTCGCGGACCACCGCGTAGGCGCGGGTGATCTGCGCGACCTCGGCACCGGTCTCCTCGATCGCGCGGTGCACAAATGACGTGCCACCCCGGTTGATCATGTCGTTGACGACGACCGTCGTGATGATCTCGCGTTGCAACGGATGGTGGGCGAGATCGGCGGCGAAGCGGGTGGCGATCGCCGGTGGGAAGTAGCCGCTCAGTTCACGCTGGAACCACGGCTCGTCGGGCAGCGTCGAGTCCTCGATGCGCTGGGCGAGGGTGGTCTTCGAGTAGGCGACGAGAACGGCGCTCTCCGGCGAGCACAATCCCTCGCCGTTCGCCTCGCGCTGGGCGAGCTCTTTGTCCGACGGCAGAAACTCCAAGTCGCGGTCCAGGTCGCCGGCCTTCTCCAGGGCATGGATGAAGCGCCCGTGCACCGTGACCAGCGCCGGGCCGAGCATGCGCGCCATTCCCAGCAGCACGTTCTGCTCGTAGTTGTCGCGTAGCACGAGCGCGGCGACGTCAGCGGTGACCGAAGCCAGCAGGTCGTTGCGTTCGTCGCGAGTGATTGCTCCCGAGGCCACCGACCGGTCGAGCAGGATCTTGAGGTTGACTTCGTGGTCGGACGTGTCCACGCCGGCGGAGTTGTCGATCGCGTCGGTGTTGATGTGTCCGCCGTTGCGGGCGTACTCGATGCGCCCGAGTTGCGTGCAGCCGAGGTTGCCGCCCTCGCCGACGACCCGCGCTCGCAGGTCGATTCCATCCACGCGCAACGCGTCGTTGGCTCGGTCACCCGCTGCGCTCTGCGGCTCGGTGGACGCCTTGACGTAGGTGCCGATGCCGCCGTTCCACAACAGGTCAACGGGCGCGAGCAGGATCGCGTGCATCAGCTCGGTGGGTGTCATCGCCGTGATTGCCTCGTCGATTCCCAAGGCTGTGGCGACCGGGGCGGTGATCGGAATCGACTTGCTGGTGCGCGGGTACACCCCGCCGCCCGCGGAGATCAGCCCGGTGTCGTAGTCGGCCCAGGACGATCCGGGCAGCTCGAACAGCCGCCGACGTTCTGCGAAGGAGACGCCGGCGTCGGGGTTGGGGTCGAGGAACAGGTGCCGATGGTCGAAGGCCGCGACCAGCCGGATGTGCTCGGACAGCAGCATGCCGTTGCCGAACACGTCGCCGGACATGTCGCCCACGCCGACGACGGTGAAGTCCTGCGCCTGGATGTCGACGTCCATCTCGCGAAAGTGGTACTTGACCGACTCCCACGCCCCGCGGGCGGTGATGCCCATCGCCTTGTGGTCGTAGCCAACCGAGCCGCCGCTGGCGAACGCGTCACCGAGCCAGTAGCCGTACTCGGCGGAGATGTCGTTGGCGATGTCGCTGAACGTGGCCGTGCCCTTGTCGGCAGCCACGACGAGGTACGGGTCGTCGCCGTCGTAACGGCGCGTCTGCGGGGGCGCAACGATGCGCTGCACGCCCGCCGCGTCACCGTCGGTGTCGGTGACGTAGTTGTCGGTGAGGTCGAGCAGACAGGAGACGAACGTGCGGTAGCAGCTGATGCCCTCGGCCAGCCACGCCTCACGGTCGAGCGCCGGGTCGGGGAGGCACTTGGCGACGAAGCCGCCCTTGGCCCCCACCGGGACGATGACGGCGTTCTTCACCATCTGCGCCTTGACCAGGCCCAATACCTCGGTGCGGAAGTCCTCCCGGCGATCTGACCAGCGCAGCCCGCCGCGGGCCACAGCGCCGAAGCGCAGGTGCACGCCCTCGACCCGCGGCGAGTACACCCAGATCTCGAAGCGGGGCCGCGGTTCGGGCAGCTCGGTGAGCTGGCGCGGATCGAGCTTGAGCGCCAAGGCGGCGCGACGATTGCCGCCATCGTCGATGCGGTAGGCGTTCGTGCGCAGCGTGGCGATGATCATTTCGAGCAGGGACCGCAGGATGCGGTCCTGGTCGAGGCTGGCCACCTTAGCCAGCTGCGCCTCGATGGTCTCGACGAGGCCGAGCCCGGCGTCGCCGACGACGGGCGCCTCCCGGGCCCGGTCGGGGTCGAAGCGGGACTCGAACAGCTCGACCAGCGACACCGCGATCGGGCCGTTGTCGACGAGTGCCTGCTCGATGTAGCCCTGGCTGAACGTCGTGCCCGCCTGGCGCAGGTACTTCGCGTAGGCGCGCAGCACGTTGGCCTGCCACCACGTCAACCCGGTGCGCACGACGAGCGCGTTGAAGCCGTCCTGCTCGATCTGCTCACGCCAGAGCAGCCGCAGCGCTGCCACCACGTTCGTGGCGCGCTTGGCGTCGAAGTCCACCCCGACGGGCAGGCGCAGGCCGAAGTCGTAGATCCAGACGTCGACACCGTCGCCGAGCTCGATCTGGTAGGGGCGCTCGTCGAGCACCTCGATACCCAGCTGGGTGAAGATCGGCAGCGCCCGCGCCAGGGAGACGGCCTGGCCGGTGCGGAACACCTTGAGCCGCTGGTCGGCCTCGTCGTCATCCTCGGGCACGTACAGGTCGAAGGCCAGGCCGTCGTCGACGGGCAGCTCCTCGAGGCAGGTGAGATCACGCACGGCGACGGCGGCCGCGAAGTCCTCCTTGTACGCCTCGGGCAGCGCGCCGCGATACTTGCGCAGGATGCGGTCGCCGGCGTCCTGCCCGACGGCGAGGGTGAGCAGGTCGGCGAGGTCGTCGCTCCAGCGACGGGTCACCTTGGCGACCTCGGCCTCTACCGTGGGACGGTCCGGTGAGGCGGGTTGGGTGCCGGGGCGCACCGCGATGAGCAACTGCATGCGCGCCAGGTTCAGCTCCACGATGCGGTCGTCGCGGCCGATGATCTCGCCGGGCCAGTGCCGGTTGATGACCGTGGTGACCCGGCGCCGGGTCTCCGGTCCGAACCGGTCGGCGGGGAAGTAGACCAGGATCCCGACGAAGTCGCGGTTGAGGTGAATGCGCGCGAACACCCCGACAGTGCGGTGCTCAGCACGGTCCACGACGAGTTGGGCGAGGCGCAGCAGGTCGGTGGTGGGCGCCTCGAGCAGCTCATCGCGGGGCAGGGTGCGCAGGGCGGCAAGCAGCCGTCGGCCGGTGTGGCTGTCGGCACGCACCCCCGAGCGCAGCAGGATCTCCGCGATCCGCCGCCGGACGACCGGGACGCGGGCGACGGTGCCGTCCTCCGCGCTCGTGATCAGACCGAGGAAAACGTGCACCATCTGCGATCCGTGCCCGGTGGCAGGGGTGACGACGGTGACGCAGTCGTAGCGCACCGAGCGGCGAACTGTCGACACCAGCGGTGACTTGAAGATCACCAGTGGGGCGCCGCTGCGGAAGGCCGGCAGCAACTCCAGCGGGGAGATGCGCGCGGCGCCGCGCAGCACCCCGAGGGCATCGTCGTCGCGTGATCGTGCGGTGGGGCTGGCGAGCTCGTTGGCCGAGTACGCGGCGTGGCCGAGGATCATGAAGTTGCCGTCGGCCAGCCAGCGCAGCAGCTCGCCGGCTTCCGCGCTGGTCTCGCGATCGAACTCGCCCGGGTCGGCGATCAGCTGGTCGGCCAGCTCGCGAATGAGCTGATACATCACGGGGGCATCGGCGATCGCGTGGTGGACGTCGGCGAACACGCGCAGCAGGTCGGCGCTCAGCTGGTCGTATCCCTCGGCGCTGATGCGGTCGAGCTCGAGGTGCATCCACGATTCGACGATGGCGCCCTCGGGGACGTCGGCGTTGTCGTCGATGTCATAGACGGTGATCAGGCGTCCCTCGTCGTCGCGGGAGACCACCAGCTGCGGATGCAGCACCCGCTCGATCTCGTTGCCGGAGCGGTCCAGTTCGGCGCGGGCGGAGTCGACGAGGTAGGGCGCGTCGGCGGTGACAACGTCGACGGCGGTGGTGTCGCCGTCGAGCGCGACGACCCGCAACAGGGTCTCCCCGGCGGGCCGCACGGTGCCGAAGGCCACGCTCGCGCGGGCCAGCTCGGCCAGGGCCGCGGCGGGCCGGCCGGGCAGCTGGCTGCCGGCGTGCGCGAGGAAGCGCCGGGCGAAGACGTCCGCGTCGATACCCGGACGGGTGTCGGTCATGTGTGGTCACCTCGTTGTGACG
>JAYTRE010000186.1:0-2825 GCA_043746395.1 Pseudonocardiales bacterium | reverse complement strand
CTCGATCACCGGCGTGCCGTCGGCGGGCCGCTCCCAAGTCTCGGTGCGGCGCCCTGCGGTGTACACCGGGGGGTGCTCGAGCAGCAGCACCGTGTCGGGCGCGGAGCCCGCGACGACCGCGGCGTGCAGCTCGCGCTGGCGCTGCCAGGCCGCTTCGTAGGGCACCGACCCGGCGCGCACCATCCGCAACTGGCTCATGACGGCCAGGTTACCCGCGAGAAATTCGCGCAGGGGCGGTCGCGGCCCCGCTACGGTCGGTTGTCGGTACCGGCCGTTAGCGTGCGGCTCGCACCGGGTGTGGACAGCACAGTGAGGACTGCCATGACCGACGTTCGACTCGAACCGGCGCAGGCGGCCGCCGCCCCGCGCCGTTCGCGCGGGGTGTATGCCATCGCAGCGCTGGCGCTGCTGTGGCTCGTGATCTGCCTGGCCGGCGGCCCGCTGCAGGGCAAGCTCGGGCAGGTTCAGAAGAACGACAACTCCGCCTACCTGCCGAAGTTCGCGGAATCCACCAAGGTCGACACCCAGTCGCAGCAGTTCACCACCGTGCTCACCATCCCGGGTTTCATGGTCTACCAACGGGTGAGTGGACTGACCGCCGCCGACCGGGCCGCGATCGCGGCCGACGCGGCCGCCTTCCGGCGAATCCCCGGGGTCGCGGCCGACCAGGTCGGCCTCCCGACGCTCAACAAGGACGGCACCGTCGCCAGCGTCGCGGTACCGCTCATCGCCAAGCAGGACGGGGTCGCAGTCCAGGGCAACACGCTCACCGCGGCCGAGAAGTCGATCATCTCGACAGCGCGCGCCGGCGCGCCGAGCGGTCTCACCATCCACAGCGCCGGTCCGGGCGGCCTGATCGCCGCGTTCATCGACGTGTTCAAGGGCATCGACGGCGCCCTGCTGCTCGCGGCCGGCCTCGTCGTCATCGTCATCCTGCTCGTGGTCTATCGCAGCCCGGTGCTGTGGTTCTTCCCGCTCGCCAGCGCCGGACTCGCCCTCAGTGCGGCGGCCCTGGTGATCTACCCGCTGGCCAAACACGGGGTCATCACACTCAACGGGCAGAGTCAGGGAATCCTGTCCGTCCTCGTCATCGGGGCCGGCACCGACTACGCGCTGCTGCTGATCAGCCGCTATCGCGAGGAACTGCACAATCACGACGACGACATCGCCGCGATGACCGCCGCCTGGAAGGGCGCCGCACCCCCGATTGCCGCGTCGGCGATCACCGTGACGCTCGGCCTGCTCTGCCTGACTTTCGGGGAGCTGAACTCCGACCGCAGCCTCGGTCCGGTGTGCGCGATCGGCGTCGTCTGCACCGCGATCACCATGCTCGTCCTGCTGCCCGCCTTCCTGCTCATCATCGGACGCTACGGCCTGTGGTTCGTGCCCATCGTCGGCTGGATCGTGCTCGCCGTGCGATTGCGCCGGTACCGACGGCTCAGCGGGCGCTGGGTGTTCTGGCCGCGGCGGCCGCGGGTCGATCACCAGGCCGGCATCGCCACCCACGGCGCATGGGGCCGCTTCGCGCAGGCGCTGGGCCGCCACCCCCGGCGGGCCTGGCTGTCCACCGCCCTCGTCCTACTCGCCTGCGTCGGGGCGGTCGGGGGTCTGCGCACCGGCGGCCTCAGCACCGCCGATAGCTTCACCACCACACCGGATGCGGTCCAGGGCACCAGGCTGTTCGCGGCCAACTTCGCGCAGGGCAGCGGGGCGCCTGCGGTCATCATCGCCAACGCCGCCCAGACCGGCGCCGTGATCGCGGCGGCCGAGCGGGTCCCGGGCGTCGTCTCGGGTCCCGGCGCGGTGTGTGTGCAGACCGACTTCGCCAAGCTCGCCCAGCTCGGCGCGAGCGCCGGTCAGGTTGTCGTCCCGCGGGGCCGGGGTTGTGCCCCCGCGGCGCTGCAGATCCGGCCCGTCAACGGGCGGATAGCGATCAACGCCAAGCTCACCCACGCCTACGACTCGCCGCAGGCCTATGCCACCGTGCGCGCCCTGCGGACAACCCTGCACGCCATCCCCGGAGCGGGCGCGCTCGTGGGCGGCCAGTCAGCGATCAACTTCGACACCCAGCAGGCCTCGCGGCACGACCGCAACCTGATCATCCCGATCGTGCTCCTGGTGATCCTCATCGTGCTCGCCCTGGTGCTGCGGGCGATCCTGGCACCGATGATCCTCATCGCCACCGTCGTGCTGTCCTTCGTCGCAACACTCGGCGTCTGCGCGCTGGTGTTCAACAACGTGTTCCACTTCGCCAACGCCGACCCCGCCTTCCCGCTGTTCGCCTTCGTGTTCCTGGTCGCGCTGGGCATCGACTACAACATCTTCCTGATGACCAGGGTGCGGGAGGAGACGCTCAAACACGGGACCCGAAGTGGCATCCTGCGCGGCCTGTCGGTCACCGGCGGGGTGATCACGTCGGCGGGCGTGGTGCTGGCGGCGACGTTCATCGTGCTGGGCGTGCTCCCGCTGGTGTTCCTGGCCGAACTCGGCTTCGCGGTCGCCTTCGGCGTGCTGCTCGACACCATCCTGGTGCGCTCGATCCTGGTACCGGCACTGAGCTACGACATCGGGCGACGGATCTGGTGGCCGTCAAAGCTGGCCCGGGGCGCGGAGTAGCCGGTCGTCCGCTACGGTCCCGGCCTGCGGCGCGGGTAGCCGCCGCCTGACTGGGCTCAGAGCCGCCGCACGTCCAGCCGGGTTTCCACCGCATGCCCGCCCGCGTCCCTCTCGATGAAGTACGCCCCCGCGCCGTCGACCTCGGCCACCGCCTCCGCGAGCTCGGTGCCGCGGTAGAGCAAGCCCACGCCGTCGTCGGTGGCGTAGCC
>JAYTRE010000185.1:0-3153 GCA_043746395.1 Pseudonocardiales bacterium | reverse complement strand
CCGAAGTCGCGGTCGGCCAGGGCGACAACCCCGATCCGGGCTACCGGGTCGATCCAGAACATGGTGCCGCTCTGCCCGAAGTGGCCGAACGTGGCGGGTGAGTTCAGCGCACCAGTCCAGTGTGGGCGCTTGCCCGCCCGGATCTCGAACCCGAGACCCCAGTCGTTTGGGTCCTGCCCGCCGAAGCCGGGGAGCACGCCCCGCAGCCCCGGGTACTGCACGCTCGTCGCGTCGGCCAGCGTCGTGGGGTGCAGAAACCCTTGTGGGGAAAGGATCTCGGCCATCACGCGGGCCAGGTCGTCGACGCTGGATCGACCGTCGCGGGCCGGGGATCCGGGCAGCGACGTCGCCCGCAGGCCGAGCGGGCGGACCACCGCCTCATCGAGATATCCGGCAAAGGGCAGCTGCACCGCCGCCTCGACGAGGCGCGCAGCCAACTCGATGCCGACGTTGGAGTACACCCGTCGCACGGCCGGCTCGAAGGACTTCAGCAGCCGCTCCGGCGCGAGCCCGGAGGCGTGTGCGAGCAGGTGCCGCAGCGTGGCGCCGGGGATCAGCCGCGGGTCGGCGGTATCGGCGAGCTCGAGCGCGCCCTCCTCGACTGCGACCAGCATTGCCAGCGCGGCCAGCGCCTTGGTGACCGACGCGAGCGGGAATGCCGCCGCGGTGGGGCCGGTGGCGGCCAGCACGCCGGCGGGTCCGACCACGGCCGCGGCAGCCGACGGTACCGGCCAGCTGCCCACTGCCTCCAGGGCGCGCGCGAATGCCGCCGGCATCAGAGCCCGAGCCGCAGCCTGGCCTGCTCGACCAGGCGGGGCAGCTCCGGTGACGAGCCCGCGGGCAACGCGTCCCAGGCGAACCACTGCAGATCAAGGGATTCCGCGCTGCGTACCGGTTCGGCACCATCCGGCGCGACGGCGAGGAAACGCACGTCGAAGTGCCGCGTCGGCACCCCGAGGGAGCAGGTAATCGGATGCACGTGCAGGCCGAGCGGGGCCGGGTCGAAGGACAGCGAGCCGAGCCCGCTCTCCTCTCGGGCCTCGCGGGAGGCAGCGTCGAGCAGGGTGCGATCGCCCGGTTCGCAGTGCCCGCCGACCTGCACCCACAGCCCTGCCCGGGGGTGCAGCGTGAGCAATACCAGGCGTCGCGACGGCTGGATGACCAGGGCGCTGGCGGTGAGGTGCCCGGGCGCGCACGAGCGCCACATCGCGTCGGGACGGGCCGCGAGGAAGCCGAGAAATCCTTGCCGCACCGCGGCTTCGACGTCTGCATCGGGCTGGTAGCCGCTCACTACCTCGACGGCATCGGCGTGCAGCGGCGGTGCGATCTCGGTGGCCCAGCCGACGTCCTCGCGACCGATGGTCATTGCCTCGGTCGTCCCCAGCCGGAACAGGTCGTCCTCAGAACCGCGGATGAGGACCCGGCTGCCCAGCCCGTCGTCGGCGAGCTTGCCGTCGCGGGCCAGCCCGCGAACGACCGCGACCGGGACGCCGCCCAGCTTGCCCTTGACGAGGTCGCCGGCGGCGGCGAGCTCGTCGGCAATCGCCACCTGGGTCACCTCCAGGACATTGCCGTAGGCGTCGGTGCGGCCCCGCGGATCGGTGACCGCGGTAAGGCCCGCCACGCCGATGGCGGCATCGGTGATCCCGGCCCGCCACGGGCGGCCCATGGAGTCGCTGATGATCACGCCAACCTCGACGCCCAGCAGTTCGCGGAGGCGGTCGCGCAGCGTGCTTGCCGACAGATCGGGGTCGACCGGCAGCAGGGCCAGTTCGTTGCGAGAGACGTTGGACAGGTCGACGCCGGCCGCGGCGAGCACCAGCCCGTGCCGGGTCTCGACGATGCGCAGCGTGCCGCGGGTGGCCACCACTCGGACCGTCTCGGCCTCGATCGCCTCCTGCCGCGCGGCCTCGCGCAGGTCCGGGTCGGCGGTCTCGAGCACGACGAGGCGCCCCTCCACCTTCGACACCGCCTTGGACGTGACGATCAGGACATCGCCGTCGTGCAGCGGTGGCGCATGCTCGGCAATCACCGCGGCCAGGTCGTCGCCGGGACTCAGCTCCCCGATCCCCAGGACTGGCAGGATTTCCAGGCGGGGTGCCGCGTGGTCACCGGCGGTCATCGGGCCAGCTCGAGCGCCGCGCGCACCATCGTCGAGGTGGCACCTTCGTCGGTCATGAGCAGTGGTACCGAACGCACCTCGACGCCGGGCAGGTCCGCGGTATCGGACTCGTGCACCAGCCAGGCGTCGAGCAGGCCGCCGCCGCGCCGCGCGCCGTAGTGACGGCCCACGCCTTCGGCGCTCACGTCGACGCCGATCGCGGTCAAGCAGGCGTCGGCCATGCCCCGCACCGGTGCCCCGCGGACTATCGGCGACAGCCCGACCACACGCGCTCGCGTCTCGCCGAGCGCGTCGCGGATGCCCGGGACGCCGAGGATCGTGCCGATCGACACGACCGGGTTGCTCGGCGCGACCAGCACGGCGTCGGCGGCGGCGATGGATTCGACGACGCCGGGTGCCGGCTTGGCGGCGTCGAGACCGACCTGGACGAACGCATGCGCCGGCAGCGCCGCCCGGTATTTGATCCACCACTCCTGAAAGTGGATGGCCCTACGGCGCGAAGCGCCCACGTCATCGACGTCGTCCACCTCGACGACGACGTGGGTTTCGCAGCGCTCGTCGGTCATCGGCAGCAGGCACACCCCGGGGCGCCACCGCTCGCAGAGCGCCGCCGTCACCGCAGTCAGGCCGTAGCCGGCATCGAGCAGGCGGGTGCGGACGAGGTGGGTGGCAATGTCGAGATCGCCGAGACCGAACCACGTCGGCTCGGCGCCGTAGGTCGCGAGCTCGGCTTTGATGCGCCACGTCTCGTCCGCACGCCCCCAGCCCCGTTTCGGGTCGATCGCGCCGCCGAGGGTGTACATCACGCTGTCGAGGTCGGGGCAAATCCGCAGGCCGTGCAGCGTCACGTCGTCGCCGGTGTTGACGATGGCGGTGATCTCGTCGGACGGGCAGGCGGCGCGGACGCCGCGCAGGAAGGTGGCCCCGCCGATGCCGCCGGCCAGCACAGTGATCCGCACCCGTCGAACCTACGCGATGCAGATGGACGCCCAGGTGTGGCCGGCGCCGTGGCCCGGGAGCGCGCTCCCGGG
>JAYTRE010000184.1:0-2771 GCA_043746395.1 Pseudonocardiales bacterium | reverse complement strand
TGCTCGGCGGGTCCGCCGCTCGCCCTGCGCCGGCGCGAGGCCTCCCGCAGCGCCTCCGCGCCCGGCATCCGATCGCTGGCCGCCGCGGCGACGACGGCGTCGATCCAGCCTTCGACGAGGGCCAGCAGCGTCTCGAGGCGACGCAGCGCCACGTGCTGCTCCGGGGTCTCCTCGGGGGCGAACAGCCCGCCGGCCAAGGCGTTCTGGACACTTTCCGGGTTGGTCGGGTCGATCTCGCTCATGGCCCGTTCGAGGGTGGACAGGTCCACGCTGATGCCGCGGGCATAGGCCTCGACGGTGTCCAGCAGCCGCTGCCGCAGCCACGGGACGTGGGCGAACAGGCGCTGGTGTGCGGCCTCTCGCAGCGCCAGGTAAAGCCGTACCTCGTCGTCGGGGCGTCCCAAGCCGGCGCCGAAGGCGGTGACGTTCTCGATAACGAGGGCGGCGACGCCGCTCGGGCCAAGCGGGATGCCGATGTCGGAGGCGGCGACGACCTCCTGGGCTAGCCCGCCGATGCCCTGACCTACCTGGGCGCCGAACATCAGCCCACCGACCTGGGTCATGATCCCGGCCAGCGGGTTGCCGGCCCCGAGCGCGGCCAGCTGTTCGGCGGGGATGGCCGCCGACATCGCGGCCACCACCCGGGCGGCCACCGGGTCGCACAGTGACGACCACACCGGCAGGGTCTTCTCGATCCAGTCCAGCCGCGTCCACGCCTCGACGGACTGCACGCCCGAGGGGAGATCGGTCACCTCGTCCAACCAGAGGTCCGCCAGGTGCAGCGCGTCGGACGTCGCGGCCCGATCACCCGGTCCCACGGCGCGGTTGGCACCATTTAGTGCGGAGACGGCCAGTTGCTTGGCAAGGTCCCAGTTCACCGGTCCGCCCGACCAGGACAGCAGCTTCTGCAATTCCGCCAACAGCGGCATCTGGGCGGAGAGATCCTCGGGACCCTCGCCTGGCTCGCGGGGCTCGCCGCTGCCGAAGCCGAAGGGGGGGTTGCCAGTCATCGAATCCCTCGGCGGTTCACCCATGCGCTCATCATGCTGTCCACGGTAGTAGCGACGAGCGGGGCGCCGCAGTGGTTCCGGGGTAGCAGTGGTTGCGGTGTTGCGCCGAGGGCGAACCGGTGCCCGCCGGTAACGTCGCGCTCATGGCCTGGGCGATCTGGCTGGCGATTCCGGTAGCGGTGACGCTGCTGGTCGCGGTGTGGACCTGGCTGCGCGGGCGCGCGCCGCGGGTCCCGACTACCGGGCAGGCGATGCGCGCCCACCGGCGCTACCTCGAGGCGCTCGTCGTCCCGGCGCGCGGCACTGCCCGCATCGAGCGGGACTGACCGGACCGCGCTGCCGCGCCAGATAGGGTGCCACGCGTGGATCAGCGGCCCGCACGTGCAGCGATGAGCCGGCGCGTTCGCACCCTGCTGGTGGGTGGCGTGCTGTTCCTGGTCCTGTTCGTGCTGACGCTCACCCTGCCCGTCCCGTATGTCATCCTGTCGCCCGGCCCGACGTTCAACACCCTCGGCACCGACCAGTTCGGTCACGCGATCATCGTCATCGGGGGGCGGGCGACGAAAGCCGCCACCGGCCACCTGAACATGACCACGGTCGACGTCTCCACCCAGCCCATCAGCGTCTTTCAGGCTCTCGACGGCTGGCTGCTCAGCGACGAGGTCGTCGTCCCCCGGTCTTCGGTGATCCCTCCCGGGCAGAGTCAGCAACAGGTGGATCGCCAGAACACCCAGGACTTCACGCAATCCCAGGACAACGCGACCGTGGCGGCGCTGTGCCAGTTGAAGTACCCGCCCGGCTTCGGCGTCGTCAACGTCGATCCCAAGGGACCCGCGTACGGCCTGTTGCATGTCGGGGACGCGCTCGTCTCACTCGACGGCACCTCGATCGACACCGCCGCCAAGCTGACCGCCGTGCTGCAGACCGAACAGCCGGGCAAGCTCGTCACGATCGGGGTGCTCCGGCAGGGCACCCCGCTGTCGGTGCAGGTCACCCTCACGACGCCGGCTGGCACCGCGAAGGGCGCGCGCATCGGGATCACCGTCGCCACCACCTGCCTGGCTCCGTTCAGCGTCGATGTGGGGCTGGGCAATCAGATCGGGGGTCCGTCGGCCGGGCTGATGTTCGCTCTCGGGATCATGGACAAGGTCGGCACGGTGGATCTCACCCGCGGCCGCTTCATCGCCGGCACCGGGACGATCGACCCGCTCGGCAACGTCGGTCCGATCGGCGGGATCCAGCTGAAGATGCTGGCCGCAAGGCGAGCCGGGGCCACGGTGTTCCTCGCTCCAGCGGGCAACTGCGGTGACGTGCTCCGTGACACCCCCGCCGGGCTCGACGTTATCAAGGTCGACACCTTGGCCGCGGCGGTCCACGACCTGATGGCCTTGCAGAGCGGGCAGCCGGTCCCGCACTGCTGAACCAGTGCCGCGCCGCGTCAGGACAGGGTGGCTAGCAACGCGGCGACCAGGTTCGGCGCGAGGTCCGGGCCGGTGAGCAGATCGTCGTCGGAGCCCTCGTCGCCGCGCAGCCGCTGACCGAGTCCGGCCACGCGATCTGGGCCAGGGCCTCGTCGAGGTCGCCCGCCGGCAGGTCCTCCTGTTCGATCGGGGTGAGCGCCGTGCCGGTCGCCGGGTCGAGGCCGAGCCGGGCGGCGGCGTCGGGTTCGTCGGCGGCGAACTGCGCGGAGTGGACGAGGGCGAACAGCGCCGGGCCGCGGTCCCATCCGGATTGCCCGACGTGAGTCTCGATCTCCGCGGC
>JAYTRE010000183.1:0-4032 GCA_043746395.1 Pseudonocardiales bacterium | reverse complement strand
TGGGTATCCCGCCGGCAACGGTGCCGCCGACCGCGGGCTTGCTCAGGTTGTACTGCACCTTCTCCAGCTCGGTGATCACCCAACCCAGATGGTGCACGCGGCCCCACTCGGCCAACTTCGCGGCCATCGAGTCGGTGCCCGGCGCCGTTAACGCCAAAACGATCGACCAGATGAGCCAAATGCAGCCCAGGGAGATCACCACGAGCGCGCCCCGGCGCAACCTCGGCCGGCGGGCATGACTGGCATGCCGAGAACGTCGAGGCTCCTCGACGATGCCCAGCGCCGCATGACGGCCGACACGTTCTTGCGTCTGCACCTATAGATCCTCACACAAGCGCATGTGAAGTAGCCGAGACCCGGCAGTCATGGGCCATCGAGGCGAGAACCCGCAACCTGTGCGGCCGCGGCCGGCAGGCGAGGGCGTCAACGGCCAGAAGCTCGTAGCCGCCCGCACCGATCGGGGCATCCGGACGCTCAGCGTTACCCGCGGAACCGACCGCGGCAGCAACGTCCTCATCCGGGCGGGCCGAGGCGGGCGGACATGGTGATGAAGTCGCGTGCCCACCAATCCTCGAAGAACGTCCACGGGCCCTGCGCGGTCGAGGAAAGCAGCTTGCTGCCGTTCGACGGTGCCGCGAGGCCGCCAGCGACGGGCGGGTCGTAGGTAGCGAGGACGGTCCAGTAGGGGTTGATATCGAGCTGCATGCCGCGCACCACCCCCACGCGCACCAGAAGCTGGGCCAGCTGCAGCGGGTCGAGAGCCGGGCCAGTGACGTATACCAGGGCGCCATTGGCGGTAATGCCGGCCCCGGAGCGCCACTGGTGCTCGATGCCGGGCACCGAGGAAGCGCACGACGTCGCGCCGCACGTCGCACCCCATGCCTGCCAGTTAGGGCTCGCAGCTTGCGCTGTCACGTGTCCGCCAGCGACGAGCGGCACCAGGTTCTGGCGGACGCCGACGACCTTCGGCGACATTGCCACATCGCGACCCCAGGCGCCGATGTTGACGCTTCCATCAGCGTAGATGACCAGTGACGCCGCACCCGGCTGCAGCGGGTCGACCAGGCGGCCTTCGGTGTAGTAACCGCCGCCGGCGACATTCATTATGAAGCCACCGTTGAACGCCGCCACCAGCGAGGCGGCCTGGGCCGGCTGGATCGCCGCGGTGTACCGGTACGGCCCTCCACCGGGGCTCTTAGAGCCCGAGTACAGCCGCGCCGACAGCAGCCGGGTGTCCATCCACGCGATCCCCGCTGGCTGCGTACCCCCAGGCGGGACAAGCGTGGTTTCATACACCGCTGGCACCCCGCGAACCGGCCGCCCGGCAGCACTCCACGCTCCCTGCCCGGCGAACGCGGACGCGCCGAACGGGGTCAGCGCTGCCGGGGCAGGCAATGGCGTCCCGAGCGTGCCTACCTGCGGGCTGCGAGAGCTCGGCGGGGCCGCGAGGTTGGTCCTGGCGTGACTTGACGGCGGCGTCGTGGTGGTCGTGGTCGATGCCCTCGGGGAGGCGGAAGTCACATGACTCGGAACAGGGGCGGCCGGTTTGCCGGCGGGCGGTCCGGGGCTGCACGAGGCCAGCACCACAGTCACGCCGACCAGCAGCGACCCACGCGCCAGGGCCCTCGCACTGAGACGAGGTCGGACCGTGGTCATCCCGCAAGACTAGAGAACATCAGACGAGTGGCTCCGTGAAGCTGATCAACCAATGGCGCCCACGGTGAGCCGACGCGCTGGACCAGCCCAACCGACTGCGGTTCCTGAGCGCACACTTGGCCAGCTGTTCCTTCCGCAATAGCGAGCGCCTCGACGGGGGCCGAGCGGAACCACGATGCCGACCAGAGGCTGTACCGCCGCTGAACGTGACACCAGCAGGCGCGATCAGTTGGCCGGTCCGTCGGCGCCCACGAAAATGCAGAAGGGGTGCCCGGCCGGGTCGGCATAGACCCGCAGCGGCTCGTCCTCATCCTCGGAGCGGTCGAGTAGCAGGCGCGCGCCCAACGCCACGGCCCGGGCGTGTGCTGCGCCACCTCCGCCGGTTCCGGACCCGCCAAGCTGTCCACGCCCTGCGCGCCCGCGGCCGGCTCCTCGGCCGCACCATGGGCAACACCACCTGGTTCCCGCGCTGGCAGTTCGCCGACGGCGACATACGCCCCGACTTGGCCGAGATCCTCGCCACCCTGACCGGGTTCTCGACCGACGCCGTCACCGCCGATCGCGTCATGCGCCTGCCCCGCTTCGAGCTCCACGGGCGTTCGATTGCCGAGGCGCTCGAGCGGCCCCGCGACCGGCGCGTGGCCTGGAGGCTCCTCAACGCCGTCGGTGGTGCTGACTGAGCCCACCCGCCGTCTATCCAGCTGCCCGGCCCGACGGCCTGCGGCTCATCTCGCTCCCCGGCCCGTTCTTCCGGATCGATACCCAGCCATTGGGGACCTGGAGGTGGGCGCCCTTCGCCGAACCCAAGTACCGGTTCGACTCGGCCACCGGCGCGTGCCGGGTCCGCTACGCCGCCCGGAGCGACGAAGGCGCCGCCCGAGAGCGTTACCGCGACAGCGGCTCCTTCATCTCCGCCGACCACGCCGGCCACCATCTCGCCACCCTTACTGGCCGGGTCCGTGTCGTGGATCTTCGCAACGAAGACGTGCTCGACGCGCTTGAGCTCGATGATCAGATCTCCACGAGCCGCGCCAACCCGCGGTTCGACGCCGCGCACCGGCTCACCGACGCTGCACGCGGATGGCGGGGTGCTCGCATCGAGGGACTGGCCTACCGCTCTCGTACGACTCCTGAGACCTCCACCAATCTCGCCTTCTTCGAGCATGCGCCGCTCGCCGGCACGTCGGTCGCGCTCGCCGAGTGCGGCGAGTTCCTTGACCGCCTCGTCGTTGGCCGCGGGTTCGCGGTCGACTTCGCGTACTGACAGGGTCCGAACGCTCGACGGGGCTGCCGGTCACCGACGACGGTCATGCGCGCTCGACTTCACCGGCACCGTCACCGAGCGCCCGCTCGACTTGGCCGTCGTCGGCGAGCCGGCTGAAGGGCACTTGTAAAAGAGTGATCGGCACCAACCTGTCGTGGGGCATGTTGGACGGCGCGCGGGAGCGATGCTCGACGGCGCCCGGTCGGCCGGCACTCGTTCAATGCGACGCGCAGCAACTCCCGTGCGGGACCTGCTCGCCCGCGCCTACGAGTTCGCGGTGATGCCCCTGGCAGGCATCAACGAAGCCGCCGACGAACTCGCCGCTTAGGGCCCGCGACGAAATAATTGCGGGTCTGGTCGGGCGTGTCGGTCAGGCGGGGCTGAGCGAGTAGTTCCAGTCGCCGTGGAAGTCGTGGCGGCGTAGCGGCAGCGCGGCGACGTCTTTGTCGGTGTACTTCGCGCCGGTCGGGTAGGGGCTTGTGTCCAGCACGCACTGCACAGTCAGGCCGGTGGTGGTGCTGGTGTTGGCGATCAGGTCGACGATGATTTGGTGGCTGGTCAAGGGACGGCCGCGCCAGTTCATGGTGATCTGGGCGAACAGCCGGTGTTCGATCTTGTTCCACTTCGAAGTGCCGGGTGGCAGGTGGCAGACGGTGACGGTCAGGCCGGTCTGGGCGGCGAACGCGGCGAGCTCGATTTTCCAGGCCCGGACCCGGGAGCCGTTGGAGCCGCCGCCGTCGGCGCAGATCAGCAGCCGGTCCGCGGTCGGGTAGCGGGTGTGCCCGATGGTTTCCCACCAGCTGCGTAGCGTCGCGACCGCGAAGGCGGAGGTGTCGTGGTCGGTCCCGACGCTGACCCAGCCGCTGTTGTCGGACACGTCGTAGATGCCGTACGGGATGGCCTTTCCCAGCTCCTTGTCGGGGAAGTCGTGCACGTTGACCTGCTCGGGTGCGCCGACCGGCTGATACTCTCGGCCGCCGTTCTTGAACTCTCCGACCAGCTCCTTCTTCTTGGTGTCAACGGAAACCACCGGCTGGCACGCGGCGGCGTGCTCGGCGGCCTGGCCCGCCAGATAGCGGAACTGGGCATCCCGGTCCTGATGCTGGCGGCCC
>JAYTRE010000182.1:0-10093 GCA_043746395.1 Pseudonocardiales bacterium | reverse complement strand
CCCCACCGGGCCTCCATGCCGGCGCTGATAGGCATGGCCGCGCTCGCGGAACGGCTCGGCAGGAGCGCGAACGGATCCCGCACGACGAGCACCGCCACTGCGGCGAGGCAGCTCGCGATGATCGTCAGGGTCGCGGTGCCCCGCGCCGACACCCACCGCCGGGCCGGGCTGACGATGGCCCGGGCCCGGGCAAGACGGCGAGGCGGAGCCCCGGCGCGCGTGATCGCGGGGGGGGCGAGCGCCGCGCGGCCGGGGTCCGCGGTCACGGGATCACCACCTTGGAGGCAGCGCTCCAGTTGCCGGCGGCATCGCGCAGGCGAACCCAGTAGGTTCCCGCAACGGGCACGGGGAACGTCTTGGTCACCCAGGGCGCCGGGATGATTGCCACCTGGGTGCCCTTGCCGGCACCCGGGTCGGCGCCGCGGAAGTACTCCGCGCCGGTGACGGCGACCGCGTCAGTGCCCTTCACCGTGATCTTGCGCCCGGGCGTGGCCCGCACCAGCGAGGTGATTACTGGCGCGATCTTGTCGACGAGGAACGGTACGGAGATCGTCGTGCTGACGTTGCCCGCCGCGTCCGTGGCTTGGACGAGCACCTGGTGGGTGCCGTTGCTCAGGTTGCGAATCGTGGTGAGCGGGATCTGCAGCTGACCGATCTCGGTCGTGGTGTTCCAGGCCCCGTCCGCGGCCAGGAACACCGCTCCCGGTCCGGAGATGGTGTCGACCCAGCCGCGCATCCCGGTGACCACCGAGAGGGTGTCGGTGACGCTGAGCGTGACCCGCACGTTCGGTGACTTCGGGTTGATGCCCACGAGGCCGTTGGTCGGGTTGGGCGTCACGGTCGGGGTGGTCGCCGCGGTGCGTGCCGGTGCGAGGTTGTCCTCGGTCATCAGCACGTAGGCGAACGCGCCCCAATTGTTGCGCGCATCCTTGGCGCGCACCCAGATCGCGTGGCGGCCGTTGGTGCCGGCCACGGTCAGTGCCCCGACGAAGCCGGCTACGGGCGTGCCGCCACCGCTGGCCAGCGTGAGCGGCGTGCCAGTCCCCGGCGCGCCGGCCGGAGGGGTCGGGGTGCTGACCCCGACCACGCCACCGTCGAAGGCTTCGGCTGCGACGACGTTCGCCCCGCCGGTGACGCTGTCATCGCCGGTGGACCGCACGGTGAGCGCGCCGGCCGCCGTTCGATGCGGATCGGGCGCCACCGACAGGCCGGTGGTGGTCGGACCGGTGCCGTCGGCGTAGACCTCCACGGTCCCGGGGTCGCCCGGACCGCCCGCGTCGCTGGCCCGCACGTACAGGGTGTGCCCGCCGTTGGTGAGCCCGGTCACGGTGGCGCTCGCCGTGGTGCCGGCGAGGGCCATCGCCGTCCACGGTCCGTTCGGGCCGTCGCTGTATTCGGCGCCGCTGAGCGTGACGCCAGCGCAGGGGCGCAGCGTGGCGCCCAGGTTGGTGCTGCCACCCAGGGCCAGTGAAGTCGGGCTCGCGGAAACGGCGGCGACCGACGGAGCGCACGACGGCGGTGGCACGGCGCCAGCGACGACGATCTCGGTCAGCATGCCGCCGAGAGGCACGGTTGCGGACGGGGTCGCGCCTTGCGGGTCGAACAGCTCGCCGCCGCCGTCGGCCAGCACGTACCGGTAGCCGCTGGGGGCCGCGGCGGGGATGCTGACGATCGTGTCCAGGCTCTGCCCGACGCCGATCGTTTCGGCGGTCACCGAGTACTGCTGGGTGACTGCCAGCGGTGTGGAATCGTCGGAGATGACCCGCTGGTGCGGCCCGAACAGGGACATCGCGTGGTCCTGCGAGCCGCCGTTGATCATGCGCAGGAGCAGCTGCCCGCCCGCCGCGGCAGACACCGTCTCGGTGTCGGGGTACGGGTGCCCGTTGATCAACCGGTAGCTCGGGACGAAACTGCCCATGTCAAATGCCGTCGGGTCAGGGGACTGGTTGACGCGCGGGTCGACGTCTGAGAGCACCAGCACCGATTCAGAGCTGAACGCGGTGCTCGCGTCGTCGTAGGCACGGTCCGGAATGGCCGGACGCACGATCAGTGCGCCGACCAGCCCCATCGCCAGCTGGACGCTCTGGTCCTGGGTGGCGCCGGCCTCGTAGAGGTAGGTACCGGGTCGGCTCGCGTCGAAGGTGTAGCTTGCGGTTGTCCCGGGTGCTGCCCCGACGTGATCCGAGACCGGGGACAGGCCTTCGGCGGACGGGATGTTCAGGCTCACCGCCGTACCCGGCAGGGTGTTGTGCAGGTGGAAGGTGACCTTGTCTCCGGCAGCCAGGACGATGGTCGGGCCGACCAGACCCGCGGCACCGGCGGCGGAGTCGGTGAAACCCCAGACCGGCAGTGTCGGATAGCCCGGCACGCCTGGCAGCCGCACGCTGCCGGCCTTCGCCCACAGGTCGCAGGAGCGCGCTGCTGCAGTGCCGCTGCAGGTGGGCGTCGCAGCGGGTGCCGTCATCGGGCTCGCCGCGAATCGCGCCGCGACGGCTCGCGCTGCCGGGCGGGTGGGCGAGGCAGGCTGGGCGACCGAGGCTGCGCCCCGGCCGTCCACCAGGCTCTGGCCGTGCTCGGTGTGACCACCACCGCTCGCCACCGTGCCCTGGCCGTCCACCAGGCTCTGGCCGTTCACCAGCACCGCTGCGGTGAGTCCGGCGGCCGCCATGGCCGCAACCAAGATCCTGGCGCGCCTCGACAAAAGTGTTGTGATCATCGTCAGCACCCCGCCTTCGACGTTCCGGGTACGGCTCCGGGGCTCGTGTCCGCCGGATCGATGCGCATCAGCGTCAACATGCCGCCCATCGCCGCCCCGTAGTTGGTGACTTGGTGCAGGTCATGGCTGTGCATCACGTGGTAGTACTCACCGCACTGGTTGAACGACGTGGTGCCCACCGGCATGTCGTCCTGGACGCCGAGGTAGGGGCTGCCGCTGTAGTAGGTGGCGGAGTCCTTGAAGATCATGTCCTGGAGGGGCGGCAACTGCACCGGCACCGGGTTGGTCGTCGGGTTGTAGCCCTCCTCGTCGGTGTAGTTGTAGAGCACGTCCGCGGTCTGGCCTTGGCCGACGTCCACCGTGAACTTGAGGTAGGACTGATCGGCGCCGGGCCCTGCCCCGCGCCGGAGGGGCCGGCCATCGCGTCCGACCATCCGGCCGTCGTTGCCGTGCGGGTGGAACGGGTACGGGTGCGGGCCCATGTTGACGTAGCGGACCAGCGCTGGCGCGAAGGCGTCGGCGGCCGCGGGATTGGCGACCACGTCGTGCGGTTGGGCCACGATGTGGACAAGCGCGCTGTAGGGCTGGCTGGGTAGCCACGCCGCGTTGTTGGGGTCGATGCTGTCCGGGAAGCTGCGGCCGTTGGTGAAGTAGTACCGCGGGTGGTTGTCGGCCAGGTCGTAGGGCGCACCGGTCTCGACGGCGGAGTGGACCGCGGGGTCGACCTGACTGAGCATCATGAGGAATTCGGTGTCGGGCTTGAAGCGGGTGCCCGCATCGGCGTAGGCCTGATCCGCATGCCCGGACGGGCGAACCACGATCGCGCCGTACATTCCCATCTCGCGCTGCTTGGCCTGGTCGGTGCCGGTCTCGTAGATGTAGGTGCCCGGTTGGTCAGCGGTGAGGGTGTAGGTCATCGAGCCGCCGTTGGCGTTCGCGACGGGTGCCAGGGACGTCATGCGACCGGTCCCGTCGAGCACCGGCTGCGAGAACTGGCCACCGGCCCGAACCCCATCGATGCCCGGAAAGACCAGCGAGGTGTCCTCGGGCAGGGTGTTCGTCAGCGCGATGCTCAGCTGCGCTCCCTGGGTCACGCACAACACCGGCCCTGGGTACTGGTAGCCGCTGCCGCCGAGGCCGTAACCCCACATGTAGACCTGGTTGCCGTCAGGGGTGGAGATGTAGCCGCTCTGCGCGGTCAGGGAGAACGAATTGGCCGCATCGGTGGCGCACACCAGACCGGAGGCCGGTGCCGCCGCTGCGGCCGGCGAGGTGCCGATCCACAGGCCGGCGGCGACCACCGCGAGCCCGACGACTGTCGGTACAGCGATCCGGCGGCGGACCGGTCGAGTAGTTCTCATTGGTTGATACCCCCCTGGGCACCGAGCGTGCCGGCGGGGTAGACGTCGACCCGGGTGGTCTGCCCACTCGGACCGGCAGTCGCTCCGTTGGTACTGGCGCCGTAGTTGCGGTTGGCGAAGTCAAAGGACGTCCTGTGGGTGACGTGCGGCGCGGTGAAGATTGCGTCGACGGATTCGCCGGGACCCAGGCGCAGCGTGTGCGTGTCGACGTAGTTCCCCCGCAGCCAGGACGCGTCCCGGCCGACGATCTTGAGCCGAATCCCGTCCATGGTCATCGTCGGGGTGGTGTAGCCGAGGTTCGACATCCTGATCAGCACCCGGTCGCCGGAGTTGCAGCGGATCAACGAGCCGTAGGGCTGGTACTTCAGGCGGGCGGCGTTTGCGCCCGACAGTCCGGCGCGGTGGGGGAGCAGGGTGTCCGGGTAGCTTCGCCCGTTGAGCAGGAAGGCGTCCGCAGTGAAGTCGCTCCAGTCGGTCTCCTGGATGTGGCTGAACTCGGCGTGTGAGCGCAGCCACATGTCGGTGAGCAGGCAGCTGAACTCACGGTCGTACTGCGTCGAGTGATCGCCGTCGTTGTAGGCGTACTTGGCGGTGGCAGTGTTCTGCATCGGCCGGACGTACACCATCCCGCGCATGCCGAGCTGGACGTGTTGGACGTCCTCCCAATGGCAGTGGTACATGTACGTGCCGGCGGTGCCGAGCTCGAGGTTGTAGAAGAACGCGATGGTCCGTCCTACCGACGGTGCGACGCTCATCTCGGGCACGCCGTCGAACAGCGGGATGGCGTTCTTGAACCCGTGCCAGTGGATGGTGTGCCCGTCGGTGACATCCGGGCGTTGCTTGAAGCCCAGGTTGGTCAGCGAGATCTGCACCTTCTTGCCCTCGTCGTAGCCGAGCAGCGGGGCATCGATCTGCGCGTGGTTCTTCAGCGCTGCCAGGCCGGCGGTGCCGGCCGCGCTGCCGGTTGCCGGGTTAATGAAGGCGGTGGCGTCGGCGAAACCGAGCACGAAGGTGTTGAACGGATCCGGCGCGAGGTTGTCGGGGTGGTAGACGGTCGGCTTGTTCGGCAGCGAGATCCAGCCGTCGGTGCCCGCGAGGTGGGTATAGATGTCGGCGCGCAACGGGGTGGGCGCGGCGGCGAGCACTGCGTTGCGCGCCCCGGCCGGGTTCGAGCGCAATCCCATGACGCCCGCCGCCCCGGCCGCGACCGTCAAGCCGCCGATGGTGAGGAAGGTCCGCCGGGACAACGGACCGGGTGGTGGGTAAGCCGTCGACGCGTCCATGGTCACTCCCTGCTCGTGTTCGTGCGCGTAGCTGTCGGCGGTCATCGGTACTCGTCCATGCCGATGTCGGGCACGGTGCCGGCTGCGGTTGATGCCGGGTTGCCGGCGTATCCCATGCCACCGCGAACGTCGTGATCGAGGTCCTTGCGGCCGGCGTTGCTATCGACGGCGGTCATGCCGTTCAGAGCACCGAGCAGGCCGGTGACCGAGGTTCCGACCAGCCCGGCGTCGCGCGCCGGAGAGTTGCCGCCTAGGTGGTAGTCGCCGTGCAGCGCCGTAGCGGTGTTGAGGGTGACGATCAGCGAACTGATGAAGTTGATGTTGCCTGCGAACGGGAGGAACACGACTTCCGGCACGTACGGGGGATTCGTGTTGCCGGGGTCGAACCGCGGCGTGGTGGTGACGGTGTCGGTGGCGTCCAGCGCGACCGAGCTGCCGTTGGAGCTCGCACTGGTGACGATCGAGTACGTCGGGGTCAGGTGGCCGGCAACGCCGCCGGCGATGCCGAGATCCCAGTTGTTCGCGTCGCTGTCGCTCAGCCCGCTGACGAACGCGCCGGTGCCGATGAAGGTGCCCGCGCGGTTGTCATTGAACAGGTCGCCGTAGAGCTGCGGGTTGCTGAAGGTCGGTGCGGGCGTGTGGAAGCGGGCCGTGTAGGCCGCGGCCATCTGGACGCTGAGCTGGCCGGTGGACAGGCCTGCCGGGGCAGGCAGTCCGTTCGAGGTTGCCGCCGTCGCCGTGGTCAGGTTCTTGGCGATGGTGTTGTCGAAGATCCGCACGTTGGTGGCGTCGTCGAGGGCGATGCCGCCGCCCTCGTGGGTGGAGACGTTGTCAGTGATCTGGTTGTTGAAGATCCGGATCGGGTCCAGGCCGGCCTGCAGCAGCCGGATGCCACCGCCGTCGTCGCCGGCGAGGTTCTCGTGGATGACGTTGTTGTAGACGTTCACCGCGCCGGAGCCCTTGGATGCGGTGTCCGGGTTGGCGGGCAGCTCGCCGGCGATCATGACTCCGGCACCCTCGTCGTAGGAGGCGTTGTCCCAGATCCGGTTGTCGTGGATCTTGTTGACCGGGCCGGCGCCGTTGAAGCCGTAGTTGCTGATGCCGCCGCCGTACTCTGCGGAGAAGTTCCCGCACAGGTCGTTGCCGGCGATCTCGTACCCGTCGGTGCCGCCGAACAGCCCGATCGCGCCGGCCAGTGCCGACCCGCCGTTGTGCACCATCCGGTTGTTGAGGATAAGCAGGTCGTTGTTGTGCGCGCTGCCGGCGAACGGCGTGCCCGAGCGGATCGCGCCGCCGTAAGCACCGGCGTTGGCATCGAAGATCACGTTGCTGATCTGGGTGTGCCGGGCGTAGCCGTTGAGGTACACGCCGCCGCCCTGGGCCACGGCGATGGTCGGGTTGGCGCCACCGCTTTTGACCGTGTTCGGGAAGTCGAGGGTGTCCGCTCCGGTGATGGTCATGCCGTCGACGCCGGGCCGGAACCGCGAGTTGGTGTGGGCCCATTCGGACGCTGTGGCAAACACCGAGACGGCCGCGCCCTCGTAGGCCTGCTGGTTGCCGCTCCACCGCAGCGACGCCAGCTTGGCACGCCAGGCGGTGGCGACGTCGGTGGCGGCGAAGGCGCTGCCGTCCAGTACCGTTCCGCTGGGTGCCGCTGAGGTCGGGTCGCCCGGGCCGTACCCCTGCAGGACGACCGGGCGGTGCACGATCACGTTCTCCAGGTATGCGCCGCGCGGGTTGAACCCCGTGGCGCGACCGGAGTGGATGAGGACAACGGGCGGCACGCGGGGATTGAGAGTGGTGCCGGCGGCGTTGATGCCGGCCTGGATCGTGGGGTACCGCTGCCCAGGGCCGACGTTCACCACACGCGGCTCGTAGCCATCGCCCCGGTAGCGCACGGTGATGCCAGGCGTTGCCACCAGACCGTTCGCGGCACGCAGTCCGAAGGTGTGTGGTCCCGCGTTGCGCGAGCCGGAGGCCTCGTTGACGACGACAGTCACCGCAGTCGGGGTCCAGGTCACCGATCTGAGCTGGTCGCTCGATGCGCTGCCGACAGTTGCTGGCGCACCGTCGATGAGCACCGTGCCGCTGGTGCCGAGCGCCGCACCGGTGAGCACGAACCGGCGTGACGCGGCCGAGTCCTCGATCTCCAGCAGGGGCCTGTCCACCGTGAACAGCTGCGGCGTGCCGGTCGGCGTGAGGCACGCGGCCGGGTGCAGGTTCTGCGTACCGCCCGGTCCCTCGAGCTGCGTGGTGGCCACCGCGATCGGGGCCAGGTCGGCCGGCAGCGTCTCGTTGGGCCACAGGCTGAACTCGGTTGCGATGGTGCGGTAGTTGGCGTTGAACAGCGCGTTCGGCGCCGACGGCTGCCCCGGGTCGTTGGCGACGAAACGATACACGTTGGGGCAGGGTCCGGCGGGCAGCGGGCAGTTGTAGGTGCTCGTCGACGGCATCATCGCGTCGAAGGTCCCGTTCGCGTCGGTGACGCCCGTGTACACGAGCCGTCCGGTGCTGTCGTAGAGCCCGACGGGCATGTTGGGGATGCCGGCCTTCTCGCCGTAGTAGATGTCGGCCTGGTTGCCAGACAGGTTCAGGTCGTCGACGACGAGCGTGTGGTAGCGACCCGGCAGCGGGACCTGGGTGAACAGCGAGAAGTTCGGTGCAACCGACACCCCGTTGGTGACCGGGACGAGCTTCGTGTCGCACAGCGGGCGCTGCTGGCCCTGGAACGGGCTGCCGCCATTGGCCATCAGGTCCGGGTTGTAGACGCCGGTGCCGTTGTAGAACACCGTGTTGTTCGCCGGATTGTCGGTGATGTTGACCGTGTGCAGCGCACCGGCGCACTCGGGTTCGGGAACGTTGGGCGTGTAGCTGTCCCCGGTGAAGACGTTGAGGTCCTCCTCCTTGGTCACCTGGAACTTGGGCCTGCCGTAGGCGTCATTGGGGATCTCGGTCTTGACGAGGTACGCCCCGGGGGCCAGGTTCTCCAGCACCCGGCCGGCATGCGGGTCGCAGCTCGATCCGTCGGTCGAGGTGTAACTGGCATCGCAGGGCACGAAGTGGCCCGCGGAGTCCAGCCGCCAGCGCTGCCCGAACCCGTAGTTGCCGTTGACCGTCGCGAAGTTCTCGGTGCCACCGCCACCGGCCTGTGCCCCCATCGAGGGCGATTCCAGGCAGTCGCTGTTGGGGGCGGTGGGCATGTAACTCAGCTGGATGGGGTTGCCGTCCACGTCGCGCGCCGTGCAGTTGGTCGGCTGTTGCCACGTCTCGGTGGTGTAGGTGTTCAACACCGTGCCGGTGCGCAGGGAGCCGTTTGGTTCGCTCACGTAGGCCTTGTTGCCCTCGTGCAGCACGCAGGACGACCCGTCGGTCGCGGTGTAGGTCGCGACCGTGCAGGGTGTCGCCAGGTACAGGTCGACGGTGAGCCCGGGAATGCCGCCCTGGTAGCTCTCGGTGAACGCCTTGCGCGCATCGGTCTCGTTGCGGGTGGTGTCGTAGGTGACGGTTCCCACGATGCCGCCGTTCGTGCCGGGCGGGTAGCGGTGCACTCCCCAGTCGACGCGCTGCGACAGGCCGATGACGTTGAGGACGTTGACGTCGACGCCAGCCCCGAGGTGTGTCGTCTCGGCGGGTTGGTTGTCGGCCTGGGAGGTGTAGCCGGTCGTCTCGAAGCGCTGGTTGTAGGCCTCGAGCACCAGCCAGTAGCCGAGCGGATAGGCCTGCTTGAACAGGTAGTGGCCGTGGACGTCGGTGGTCGCGGTGCTCTGGCCCTGGTCCTCCAGAGAGTTGTCGCGAGCCTTGAGGGAGAGCACGAAGCCTGGCACGCCGGCCTCGCCGGGGTCCTGCCGGCCGTTGCTGTTGGTGTCGTTGAAGATCGTCCCGCTGATCTCGGAGAACCACTTGGCCAGGCGGACGGTGCCCATGTCGGCGACCTGGCCGCCACGGACGCTCACCTGCTCGTTCTGCAGGATCAGGTTCTGCTCCTGGTCCCACAAGGTGACCTGGTAGTCCCCGTCGGGCACGTGGGTGAGGTCGAAGCTGCCGTCGGCGCCACCCCGGATGACGGCTACCTGCTGGTCACCGCTGTTCATGTCGTCGATAGCTATCCACGGACGGTTGACCGGGGCGTCGATCTTTGCTCCGGCGAGGCCCGCCTGCGTGATCCCGCCGACGCCGGGGATGTAGGCCTTGACTGCGACGGCGACGCCCTTTATCTCGCCGGTGGCTGCGCTGGTCTGGTCGAACGGACGGTAGGTCGGTGCGGTGCCACCGTGGACGTAGCCGAGGGTGGTCGCGGGCACCAGTTCGCCGCCCGGGCCGACGCGTTCGGTGTCGAAGCCGGTCGCCCCCTCCTGCAGCCAGGTGTCCCAGTCATGACTGCCCTCGAGGGTGTTGGTCTGGATCCAGTCGCTGCCCGCCGGGGGGACGCCCTGGAAGGCGTAGCGGTTCGGGCCCAGGTTGGGGACGACCACATCGCCGCGAATGTCGCTGAAGCATCCGGCCCCGATCGTGATCACGACCGGCCTGCCGCCGGCGTCGAGGAAGACCCGGTCCTGGTTAGCCTTGCGCTGGTCGGCCGCGACCGGGTTTCCCGCGCGGTCCACCATCGCGGCCCCGCGAGCGGTGGCCCGCTGGTAGGTGCTGCACAGCGGGTTGCCGAAGACATCGGTGGTGACCTGGGCAAGCACGTCGGAGATGACCGCCCGGAAGCCGGACATGTCCATGTTGCAGCG
>JAYTRE010000181.1:0-8254 GCA_043746395.1 Pseudonocardiales bacterium | reverse complement strand
GGGCGTCCGCGCGGCGCCTTCCGGCCTGCTCCGGGTGGAATATCGGCGACGTCTGCACGAGACTGCCAAGGACACCGAGCGGTGTCGGTCCTACCTGGAGGACGACATGGCGTATTTCGTGACGGGCGCGACGGGGTTCATCGGCCGGTTCCTGATGGTCGAGCTGCTCAAGCGCGAAGGCACGATCTACGTGCTGTGCCGCGCCAGCTCCCTTGACAAGCTCGACGAACTGCGGACCCGGCTCGGCACCGACGACACGCGGGTCGTGGCGGTCGTCGGCGACCTGGCGAAGGCACGCCTCGGGGTCGAGCACGCCGTCCTCGAGCGCATCGACGGTCAGATCGAGCACTTCTTCCACCTCGCGGCGATCTACGACCTCACTGCCGACGCCGATAGCCAGCGCGTCGCCAACGTCGAGGGGACCCGGCACGCAGTCCAGCTCGCGGAGGCCGTCCATGCCGAGCACTTCCACCTCGCCAGCTCGATCGCTGCCGCCGGGCTGTATCCCGGCACGTTCACCGAGGACATGTTCGACGAAGCCACCGACGTGGACAACAATCCCTACTTCCTGACCAAGCACGAGTCCGAGGCGGTCGTGCGCCATGAGTGCCGCGTGCCGTGGCGGGTCTACCGGCCGGCCGCCGTTGTCGGGCACTCCGAGACCGGCGAGATCGACAAGATCGACGGCCCGTACTACTTCTTCCGCACCATCCAGCGGCTGCGCGGCGTGCTGCCATCGTGGCTGCGTGGCATAGGCATCGACGGTGGTCCGATCAACCTCGTGCCGGTCGACTACGTCGCGCGGGCGATGGACTACCTGGGGCACCAGCCCGGGCTGGACGGGCGCACGTTCCACCTCACCGACCCCGAGCCGCTCACCGTCGGCGGCATGGCCAACGTCTTCGCCAAGGCCGCCCACGCGCCGACGTTCGCCGTGAACCTCGACCCGAAGCTCCTGGACGCCATCCCCCGGTCGCTGCGCAGAGGCGTGGCCCGCCTGCCGGGCGTAGGGCAGGCCACCGACCTCGTCCTGGCCGAGCTCGGCATCCCCCGCGAGGTGCTGCACTACGTCAACTACCCGACCACCTTCGACTCGACCCAGACCCAGCAGGCGCTGGCCGGATCCGGCCTCAGCGTGCCGCCGCTGGCGAGTTACGCGCAGACCTTGTGGGAGTACTGGGAACGCACGTACAGCCCCGACCGTCGCAAGGACCGCGCGCTGTCGCGTGCCATCAAGGGCAAGACGGTCCTGATCACTGGCGCGTCATCAGGAATCGGCCGCGCGACCGCGCTGCGCGTCGGTGCCGCCGGCGGCAAGGTCATCCTGGTCGCGCGCACCGCGGACAAGCTCGAGCAGACCAAGCTCGAGATCGAAGACCTGGGTGGCGTCGCCTTCGTCCACCGCGCCGACCTCTCCGACATGAGCGACATCGAGCGGATGGCCAAGGAGGTACTGCAGGAACACGGTCGCGTCGACGTCCTCGTCAACAACGCCGGCCGCTCCATCCGCCGTTCGATCGCGCTGTCCTACGAGCGCTTCCACGACTACGAGCGCACCATGCAGCTCAACTACTTCGGCGCCGTACGGCTGATCCTCAGCCTGCTGCCGGTGATGCGCGCGACCAGCCCGGACGGCCGCAAGGGCGGGCACATCATCAACATCAGCTCGATCGGGGTGCAGACGAACACGCCGCGGTTCTCGGCCTACGTCGCCTCCAAGGCGGCGCTGGACGCGTTTTCGCGCTGCATCGCCTCCGAGGTGATCGACGACGGCGTGCACCTGACGACGATTCACATGCCGCTCGTGCGCACCCCGATGATCGCGCCGACCACGATGTACGACCGCTTCCCGACGATCACGCCGGCCGAGGCCGCCGACATGATCTGCAAGTCGATGATCCGCCGGCCCAAGAAGGTGGGTACGATCCTCGGCAATGCCGGCGAGCTCGCCTACCAAGTCGCCCCCCGGGGCGTCGACGTGATCCTCAACTACGGCTACAAGATGTTCCCGGACTCCAAGGCGGCGCAGGGTGGCGGCCGGCGCGCGGCCGAGGAGCCGTCGACCGAGAGCGTGGCGTTCGCCCACATCCTGCGCGGCGTGCACTGGTAGGAGCGGGCCCGCCTGCCTACCCACCCGTTGAGTGACGTATCGCGGCGTTGAGTGACGCCAAAATCGCCGTCTCTGATCTTGGCGATACGTCACTCAACGCGGGGGAGGGGCGGCGGGGCGTCACTAGGATCTCGGCTATGACGCTGCGGGTCGGGATCATGGGCGGCACGTTCGACCCGATCCACCACGGTCACCTGGTGGCGGCCAGCGAGGTAGCGGCACTGTTCTCGCTGGACGAAGTCATCTTCGTCCCCACCGGTGCTCCGTGGCAGAAGGCCGAGCGGCAGGTGAGCCCGGCCGAGCACCGGTACCTGATGACGGTCATCGCGACAGCGTCCAACCCGCGGTTCTGGGTCAGCCGGGTCGACATCGACCGGGCCGGACCCACGTACACGATCGACACCATCCGCGACATCGCTGCCCTTCGCCGCGGCGCCGAGCTCTACTTCATCACCGGTGCGGACGCCCTCGCTCAGATCCTGTCCTGGAAGGACTCCGAGGGAGCCCTTCGGCTGGCGCATTTCGTCGGGGTAACCCGGCCCGGCTACGAGCTTTCCGACGCGCACCTGCCCCACGATGCGGTCACGCTGCTCGACGTGCCGGCGCTGGCGATCTCCTCCAGCGACTGCCGGTCCCGGGTCGGCGCGGGCGAGCCCGTCTGGTATCTCGTGCCGGACGGCGTGGTGCAGTACATCAACAAGCACCGCCTGTACCTCGCGGCCCCGTAAGCTCGTACGACGTGACCGCCACTGACACCGCCCGGGCGCTCGCCCTCGTCGCCGGCAACGCTGCCGCCGACAAGCTGGCGACCGACATCGTGCTCATCGACGTCAGCGACCGGCTGGCGATCACCGACGTGTTCGTCATCGCCACCGGCACCAACGAGCGGCAGGTCGAGGCGATCGTCGACGAGGTCGAGGAGCAGCTGCGCCAGCACGGCGTCAAGCCACTGCGACGCGAAGGACGCCGGGACGGCCGGTGGGTCCTGCTCGACTACGCCGACCTCGTCGTGCACGTCCAGCACTGCGAGGAGCGGGTGTTCTACGCCCTGGAACGGCTGTGGAAGGACTGCCCGGTCATCCCGTTCACCCCGGCCGGCGCCCCATCGAGCAGCGCCCCGGACAGTTAGTGCGGGTCGTCCTGCTCCGGCACGGCCGGACTGCCTGGAATGCGGAGCGGCGCTTTCAGGGGCAGGCCGACCCGCCGCTGGACGAGGTCGGCCGCGGACAGGCCTACGAGGTCGCGGCCCTCGTCGCGGCGTTACAACCCGACGTCCTGATCAGCTCCGACGCGCAGCGCGCGCTGCAGACCGCGACCCTCATCGGCCACGCAACTGGACTGAGCGTCGGCGCCGACGCGCGCTTTCGCGAACGCTCCCTGGGGCATTGGGAGGGGCTGACCCGCGACGAGGTCGCCGACCAGTACCCCGACGAGTTCGCCGACTGGATCGGCGGCCGCGACGTGAGCCGACGCGGCGGCGAGACCAGGGAGCAGGTTGCCGAGCGGGCCCTCGCCGCGTTTCACGACCTGCCCGAGGTCGCTACCGCGGTCATCGTCACGCACAGTGCCACCGCCATGGCTTTGTGCTCGGCGCTGCTCGGACTATCGCAGGAAACCCATGTCCTCGGACCGCTGGCCAACTGCCACTGGTCGGAGCTGAGCATCGGCCATCACGATGGTGACCGCCCGGTCTGGCGGCTGCGCGCGCACAACGTGGGCGCTCCGGGAACGGTCGTGCCGCTGCCGCTCCGGCTTGACAGCCCCGAAGAGGCCGAGGTCTCCGACGCGGATGCGTGAGCGGCATCTCCCGCGGTGAGCGAATCCACAGCGCCCGCAGGGCCAGACCTGGTTGCACGCGCATATAGTGCGGATCAGGTGCCCCCGCGTCCGGCGGCGACGGACGGCGGGCGCGGGGCGAGCACCACACGAGAATGCCGCGGGTGCCGCCAGGGCGCGCCGACCTGCCGCTACAGCGGTAGTGTGACGGGTATGAGATCCGCTCGGCTCCTGCTTGGATCGCCGCACTGACCTCTAGTCCAGTCAGTGCGGCCGAGCCTCTGCGACAGCGCAGGGGCTTCTCGCTTGTCTGGGTGAGCAAGGCGCGAGGGAGTCGCAGACGATGAGCACGACTGAGGGTGCCGCTGCCGCCGGCGTGGCCGCGGCAGACGACGTGCCGCCACACCGCTACACCGCCGCGATGGCCGAGGCGATCGAGACCGGGTGGCAGGACCGCTGGGAGCGCGAGGGCACCTTCAACGCTCCCAACCCCAGTGGGCCGCTCGCCGAGGGGTTCGACCGCGTCGCCATCCGCGAGCACGCCTACGTCCTGGACATGTTCCCCTACCCCTCCGGCGCCGGCCTGCACGTCGGGCATCCGCTGGGTTACATCGGCACCGACGTGTACGCCCGCTACCGGCGGATGCGTGGCGACAACGTGCTCCACACGATGGGATTCGACGCCTTCGGCCTGCCGGCCGAGCAGTACGCCGTGCAGACCGGGCAGCACCCGCGCATTACGACAGACGGCAACATGGTGATCTTCAGGCAGCAGCTCAAGCGCCTGGGAATGGGCCATGATCAGCGGCGCAGCATCGCCACGACCGATCCGGCGTACTACCGCTGGACGCAGTGGATCTTCCTGAAGATCTTCAACTCCTGGTATGACATCGCCCTGGATAAGGCGCGTCCCATCGAGGAGCTCGTCGCGGAGCTGGGCGACGGGACGCGGGAGCCGGCCGAGGGGACCAACCCGTTCGACCGTCCGTGGGCCGAGCTGTCCGCGCTCGAGCGACGCCAGGTCGTCGACGGTCATCGCTTGGCCTACCGCGCCGAGTCGCTGGTGAACTGGGCGCCCGGGCTGGGCACCGTGCTGGCCAACGAGGAGGTCACCGCCGACGGCCGCAGTGAGCGGGGCAACTTCCCGGTGTTCCGCAGGCCGTTGGCCCAGTGGATGATGCGGATCACCGCCTACGCCGACCGCTTGGTGGGTGACCTGGAGTTCATCGACTGGCCCGACAAGGTGCGCACGATGCAGCGCAACTGGATCGGCAGGTCCACCGGCGCGCACATCGGCTTCCGCTCCACCGCCGGCGTCATTGAGGTCTTCACCACGCGCCCCGACACAGTGTTCGGTGCGACTTACCTCGTGCTGGCCCCCGAGCACCCGCTCGTCGACGAGCTGACGGTGGCGTCGTGGCCGGAGGGCACGCAGCCGGCGTGGACCGGCGCCGCGGCCACACCTGCCGAGGCGGTCGCGGCGTACCGCCGATTCGTTGGTGGGCGCTCCGAGGTGGATCGGCAGGCCGAGGCCGCCAAGCAGAAGACCGGCGTGTTCACCGGGTCGTACGCCGCTAACCCAGTTAACGGTGCGCCACTGCCGATCTTTGTCGCCGACTACGTGCTGATGGGCTACGGCACTGGCGCGATCATGGCGGTGCCCGGCCAGGACGAGCGGGACTGGGAATTTGCGGAGGCCTTCGACCTGCCGATCGTGCGCACCGTCGCTCCCAGTGAGGGCTTCGCGGGCAAGGCGTTCACCGGCGACGGTCCAGCGATCAACTCCTGTGTCGAAGGGCTCAGCCTGGACGGTCTGGGCGTTGCCGAAGCGAAGGCGACGATCATCGAATGGCTGGAGGCCAACGGCTGCGGCCGGGGCGCTGTCACCTATCGGCTGCGGGACTGGTTGTTCTCGCGGCAGCGCTACTGGGGCGAGCCGTTCCCGATCGTCTACGACGAGACCGGGTTGCCGATCGCGGTGCCCGAGTCGATGCTGCCGGTGGAGCTGCCCGAGACCGACGACTTCTCACCCAAGTCGTTCTCGCCCGAGGACGCCGAATCCACCCCCGAGCCGCCACTGGGGCGGCTCACCGAGTGGGTCACGGTGACCCTGGACCTGGGCGACGGCCCCAAGCAGTACCGCCGCGAGACCAACACGATGCCCAACTGGGCCGGCTCCTGTTGGTACGAGCTGCGCTACCTGGACCCCACGAACACCGAGGCGTTCGTCGATCCCGATGTCGAGCACTACTGGATGGGTCCCACCTCCGATCGTCCGCTGGGCGGCGTGGAGCTCTACATCGGCGGCGTCGAACACGCGGTGCTGCACCTGCTCTACGCCCGGTTCTGGCACAAGGTGCTCTATGACCTGGGCTATCTCAGTTCGTCGGAGCCGTTCCACCGGCTGGTGAACCAGGGGATGCTGCAGCTGCCCGCGTACACGAACGACGACGGCTTCTACGTGGAGGCCGCGCAGGTCCGCGAGCGCGATGGAGCCTTCTACCTCGCCGGCGAGCAGGTCCATCAGGAGTTCGGCAAGATCGGCAAGAGCCTGAAGAACGTCGTCACCCCCGACGAGTTCATCGCCGAGTTCGGCGCGGACACCTTCCGGCTGTTCGAGATGTTCGGGGGTCCGCTGGAGCAGTCCCGACCGTGGGACGCCAAGGCGATCGTGGGGCCGTACCGGCTGCTGCAACGGATCTGGCGAGTGGTCGTCGACGAGGTGTCCGGTGCCGTGCACGTCTGCGACGACGAAATCCCGAATGAGCTGAACCGCCTGCTACACAAGGCCATTCACTGCGTCCGGGACGGCTACGAGACGCTGCGGTTCAACACCTCCATCGCGCGGATCACCGAACTGAACAATGCGATCACCCAGGCGTATCCGCATGGCGGGGCCCCGCGCGCGCTGGTCGAGCCGGTGGTGCTCATGCTGGCACCGCTCGCGCCGCACCTCGCCGAGGAGCTGTGGTCGCGACTGGGACACGCGCAGTCGCTGGCGTGGGAGGAGTTTCCGGACGCCGACCCGGCGCTGCTGGTCGACGACGCGATCGAGGTGCCGGTACAGGTCAACGGCAAGGTGCGGTCGGTGATCGTGGTTGCGGCCGGCGCCGACGCCGCGGCCCTGGAGTCCGCGGCACGCGCCGACGCCAAGGTTGCCGCCGCGCTCGCGGGCCACCCGATCCGCCGGGTTGTCGCGGTGCCCAACCGACTGGTGAACTTCGTCATCTGATCAGTGCGCAGCAGTCCGACTGTGGGGGAGGCTCGATGGCCGACCGGGTAGCCGTCGTCACCGACTCCACTGCCTACCTTCCCGACGGCTGGGCGGAGTCACTGGACATCGGGATCGTGCCGCTGCGGGTGACGCTCGGCACACGCAATGCCGTGGACGGCGTCGATGTGACGGCCGCCGAGGTCATCGCGGCGCTGCGGGCGAGGATCACCGTGACGACGTCGCGGCCCACGCCGGCGGCGTTCGCCGCGGAGTATCAGCGTCGTCTGGACGCCGGAGCCTCCCATGTCGTATCCATCCACCTGGCGGCCGCCCTGTCGGGCACCTGGGAGTCCGCAACGCTGGCTGCGCAGGACTTCGGGCACGGCGTTGTGCGGGTGGTGGATTCCCGCGGAACCGCGATGGGGCTGGGGTTTGCCGTGCGCGCGGCGGCCGAGCGCGCGCGCTCGGGTTCTCCCGCTGCGCAGGTTCAGGGGGCCGCTACCGAGGTGGTCGATCACACCCGCACGTTCTTCTACGTCGACTCCGTCGAGTACCTGCGTCGCGGCGGCCGGGTCAGTAGCGTGGCCGCGCTGTTGGCGACCTCGCTGTCGGTGAAGCCGCTGCTGCAGATGGTCGAGGGCCGCGCCGTGGGTCTGGAGAAGGTGCGCACCTCAAGCAAGGCGATCACCCGGCTGGTCGCGCTGACGCTGGCGGCGGCCGGCGACGGGCCAGTGGATCTGGCAGTGCATCATCTCGCGGCACGGGCGCGGGCCGAGGCGATTGCTGGGCAGCTACGAGCCGCCCTTCCGGCTTTGGGGGAACTCTTCGTCGCCGAGCTGGGCCCGGTGCTAGGCGCCCACCTCGGCCCGGGGACGGTCGGCACTGTCGTGGTGCGCCGCTGAGCCGGTGCGCACGGCCGCACTTGGGGCGGCGCGCGGGCTGGTAGCACAGCAGCCCGACACCAGCGCGGTCGCCGATCCACAGCTCAGCCGGCCATCCACAGCTGGCTTCTGGCCGACCCTGTGCCCAGGCTTTCCTTCCTAGCGTTTAAGCGGTGTGGACGGGGACAGCCCCAGGGCGGGGCGAACGCGGACGGATCGCCGCCCGGGTTCGTGAGCTCTTGGGCGAGGGTGGTCGGCGAGACGACAACCGGG
>JAYTRE010000180.1:0-9871 GCA_043746395.1 Pseudonocardiales bacterium | reverse complement strand
CTCGCTGAAGCGCCACGGTCCCTCGTGGCTGAACCCCGCTGCGGCGCGATGAAACGAACGCGTCCAAACGACGACCGATTGCAGTTGTCCAGTAGTGAGCAGTTCGGAGTCGATGTCGACCACGCGGCCGGGCAAGAAGGAGAGGATCTCACGGCCGTGCTCATCGAAGCCAAAAACCTCGGGCACACCAGGTAAGCGCGGTCCCAGGTACTCGAGAAGGGCGTGCACAGCTGGAGTCCACG
Source organism: Pseudonocardiales bacterium (assembly GCA_043746395.1). Taxonomy (GTDB): domain Bacteria; phylum Actinomycetota; class Actinomycetes; order Mycobacteriales; family Jatrophihabitantaceae; genus JAYTRE01. The sequence continues at coordinate 9,629 of JAYTRE010000180.1, read as the reverse complement.
GCCCCGTCGCGCGCCGAACGGTCTGCCCGACCCGCCAGGCGCCGCCGACATTGCCGTCGAGTCGTTGTCCGTACTCGCTCATCGCACGTCCACTCTCCGGGTGCGGTTCGATCAGGATTCGGATGGCTCCCGACCGGGGGAAAAGATCAACTACACGGTAAGTAGGCGCGAATCGATCCGCGCCCGCGCCGCGGCGCCGGCTTCGGCCGCCCAGACGATCATTTCGGCATCGGCGCCCCGGTCATTGCGGATCTCGATCGCCCCACTCTCGGACGATTCGCGGTGTGCCATCAGCCAGTCATAGAGCAGCCAATCCAGGGCCCCGGCCACCACGAACGGGTCGGCGTCACCGTCACGAGACGCGAGGGTGACGGCTGCCAGGGCCTCGCGGTGTTCGACCAACGCGGCGTCTTTGTTCACTCCGCTGCTGTCGAACATCAGCATCGACAGCGTCAACGGGAACCGTGGGCCGTCCTCGCTCTGCACTACCCAGCGCGCCCCACGCCACAACTGGGTGTGGTCAACCTGCTGCAACTGTCCCCGCCCGGACACCACTCGGGCGTTGGGGTCGGTCAGCTCACCTGCCAGCGGAGCCGGGCCGTCGATTCCCAGGGCCATCCGCGCCCGAATAGCGATCAACGCCGAGGTACCGATGATCTGACCACCACGGATCGCGATCGGCAATTCGGCGACGCGCGCTCCCGCCGCGTATTCATAGTTCAGTCGGTCAAGCACCCGATGCAGCTCGTGCAAACCGCGCCGCTCACCGTCGTCGCCGGCAGCCCGACCGCCACCGAGCAGTTCACCGAAGCGTCCGGCCGCATCGATCAGCGCATCGTCCAATGCCTCAAGGTGGGTCGGCACCAAACGCTCGGGCTCATCGTCGAGCAGGACTAGCTCGGGCAGGCTGATCGGCACACCTTCTTCGGTGGCCCAATAAAACCCCGGCCGGTCGTCGGTCTGCACGATCCGCGGCCTCACCGGCCAGCTCCGATCTCGCGGGCAAGGCGGCGATTAGTGGCCTGCAATTGCCACCTGGTCCAATGGCGGAGCTGGGTCACCTCAACTGGGCTCAATACGTCGCATACCCAGTCCCAATGCATGGCCAGCCAGTCACCGCGCTTCACGCCCGGAACAAAGCTCACGCCGTCGATCGTGACCCGCACTCGCTCCTGGCGCGGTGCCGTCATGCCCAGTTGGCGCCCGTCCCAGGTGAGACCACGAGAGCGGGCAATCACGTGATCACCGTCCTGGGCAATCATCCGGCCCCACCGTACCCGGCAACTGTCGAGAACGATGAGTGGCTGCGTGGACAGTTCGCCCAGCAACATCCGCGTCCACGGATACACGCCGAAGACGTGGAACCCGTGGGTCGCGACCGCCTCACTCCCGAGTTCCTGAGTGAGGTGTTGCCAGTAGTGCCCGGCCTGACCGGCGATGAATTCGAGCAGCGTCGAGCCGAATTTCGACCTGTCGACCTGCCGGAGCAAGGGTCCGCCTGTCCAGTAGGCCCGGACCACGCGCTTGTCCAGCGGATCGGCGATCCCGGCCTGCTCAGCCAGGATCGACAGGTACGGCCAGGCGCCCGAGAATCTGCGCGCGATCGACTCGATATCGGCGTCGGTCGAGCCCCACGCACCGAGCTCCAACAGCGCCTCACTGTCGGCTGGGCCGCAGTAGCCCAGCTTGTTCGGCGAGTAGGCATATTGCGCGAACAGCCGCGCACCGGTGTGATCCAGCGAACCTGCCATCACTGGCTGGATTGGCCGACCAATAGCGCGGTCTCGCGGTGCAGGCGCCCGAAGTTGTAGTAAGCGGCGCAGGCTCCTTCCGGTGACACCATGCAGGTGCCGATAGGCGTTTCCGGTGTGCACGCGGTGCCGAAGACCTTGCACTCCCAGGGCTTGATGACGCCCTTGAGGACCTCACCGCACTGGCACGCCTTGGGATCGGCGACCCGGATACCGGGCATGTCGAAACGCACCTCCGCGTCGAACTGGGAGTACTCGTCGTTCAGCTTCAACGCGCTCTGGCTGATGAACCCCAACCCACGCCACTCGAAGTGCGGGCGCAGTTCGAACACCTCACCCAACAGTGCGATGGCCTGCGGATTACCTTCCTCGGGCACCACGCGGCTGTACTGATTCTCAACCTCGCAGCGGCCCTCCCTAAGCTGGGCAAGCAGCATGTGCACGGACTGAAGAATATCCAGGGGCTCGAAGCCGGCCACCACGATCGGCTTGCCGTACACCTCGGGCACGAACCGGTACGGCCGGTTGCCGACGACCGTCGAGACGTGCCCAGGGCCGAGGAAGCCTGACAGGCGCAGATCCGGTGAATCCAGGATCGCCTTGAGCGGCGGCACGATCGTGACGTGGTTGCAGAACACGCTGAAGTTGGTCGCGCCCAGCTCTTTGGCACGCACCAGCGTCACTGCCGTCGACGGCGCCGTCGTCTCGAATCCGACCGCGAAGAACACCACGTGCTTGGTCGGGTTCTCGACCGCGATGCGCAGCGCGTCCAGCGGCGAGTACACGAACCGGATATCCGCGCCCCGCGCCTTCGCCTCCAGCAGGCTGCCGCGGCTTCCTGGCACGCGCATCATGTCCCCGAACGAGGTGAAGATGACGTCTGGTCGCTCAGCCAGCCACATCGCATCGTCCACGCGGCCCATCGGGATCACGCACACCGGGCATCCCGGGCCGTGCACGAGTTCTATGTTCTGCGGCAACAGGTGCTCGATCCCGTGGCGGTAGATCGTGTGCGTGTGACCGCCGCACACCTCCATGAACTTGTACTCGTCGTCTGCGGCGAGATCCTTGATGGCCAGGACTAGGGCACGCGCGGCCGCCGGGTCGCGGAATTCATCCACAAACTTCATGTGATCTCCTATGCAATCGCGGTGGAGTCAAACGCGGCGAGCTCGTCGTAGTACGACTGCCCCATCATCTTGATGGCATCGAGCGTCAGGTCGGCTTCGTGCTGATCGATCTTCGCCATCGCGAAGCCGACATGGACGAGCACCCAGTCCCCTTCGACCAGCCCTTGCTGCGCGAGCAGCCGGACACTTATCGTGCGCTGCACACCGTTTACGTCGACCTTGGCCAGGTGTGCGTCGGCGTCGACGATCTCGACGACTTGCCCAGGTATTCCGAGACACATATCGGTTCCTTTCGCGGATGCGTGGAGGGCTCAGCAGATTCGGGGCAGTGGATCACCGACGAGCATGTCGACGATGCGACTGCCGCCGAACGGCGTACGGAGCGCGACGATGCCCGCAGGCTCGGCGACGATCTCGCCGATGACGGCGGCGTTGTGGCCCAACGGATGCGCCCGCAGCGCGGCAACCGCAGCTTCTGCTTCGTCCGGCGGGACGACCGCCACGAACTTGCCCTCGTTCGCCACGTAGAGCGGGTCGATGCCCAGCATTTCGCAGGCCCCCTGCACCATTGGCGTCACCGGAATCAGCAACTCATCGAGGATCACCGCGACGCCGGCATCCTGGGCAAGCTCGTTGCAGATGGTGCCGATGCCGCCGCGGGTCGGATCACGCATCCATCGGGTGGTCGGCGCTGCCTCGAGCAGTGCCTCGACCATCACGTTCACGGGCGCGGTATCTGAGTGCAGGTCGGCCTCGATGTTGAGGTCACCACGGGCCAGCATCACGGCCATACCGTGGTCGCCGAGTGTGCCCGACAGCACGATCCGGTCTCCCGGTCGAACCGACGCCGCCGAGAGCGTGCGGCCCTCGGGGATGACACCGATACCCGCGGTCGTGATGTAGAGACCGTCGGCCGCGCCCTTGGGTACGACCTTCGTGTCGCCGGTAACCAGGATGACGCCGGCCTCGCGAGCCGCGGTCGCCATGTCGGCTACGATCTCGCGGAGCTCGGCGATCTCGAAACCCTCGGCTATGACGAAGGCAGCCGACAACCACCGCGGTTTGGCCCCGCTCACCGCGAGGTCGTTGACGGTGCCATGTACGGCGAGCATGCCGATCGATCCGCCGGGAAACCGGCGCGGCGAGACAACGAACGAGTCGGTGCTGAAGGCCAACCGCTCGCCCGACGGAAGAGCCAACACCGCCCCGTCACCGAGCTGCTCGAGTTCAGGATTGCGGAAGGCCTCAAGGAATACCGAATCGACCAGGGCGGCGGAGGACTTGCCACCGGCACCGTGGGACAACGTGATCACGTCGTCGATCAACCGAGGACGGCGTTTGCGGAACTTCTCGATCTTCTGTAGCACCAGATTCTCACGGGCCTGCGTCTGGGTCGGCGTGCTCGAGTCGGTGGTCATCACGCGCTCCCTGTCGTGTTCGAGACGGACGTGCGGGGTGTCAGGTTGCGCTGGACCGCAGCCCAGAGGTGGTAACTCAGTAGTGCCTGGCTCTCCTGGATGCGATGGACGCTCTGCGATTTCACGATGAAGCAGGCATCTACGGCATCGGATTCGGCCATCTGCCCGCCGGCGTAGCCGGCGAAGCCGATCGTCATCAGCCCCCGCCGCTTTGCTTCCTCGAGGCCGTTCATCAGATCGGCTGAGCTGCCGCTCGTCGAGAACGCCACGGCGATGTCGCGATCGGTCGAGTGCGCGATGATCTGGCGCGAGAACACCAGCTCGAAGCCGACGTCGTTGCCGAGCGCCGTCACGATCGCCTGGTCGGCCACCAGGTTGAGCGAGGGCAGTGGCCGGCCCGAGACCGGTCGGGCGAACAGCGCGGCGAAGGTTGCGCAGTCGGTCGAGCTACCGCCGTTGCCGAACGAATACATCCGCCCGCCGCGGGCGAAACGATCGACCATCTCAGTCGCACAGCGCTCCACCAACTCCGCGCAATCGGCAAGGGTCGACTGCTGCAGCGCCGCGCTCTCCCGCGCCTTGGCCTGCGCCGAGGATGCGAGGTCGGCAAGCAAGGCCCCCGGATCATGCTCGTCGGCGTCGATGAACGGGTAGAGGAAGTTGGTACTCTCGCCGCTGGCCGGCCGGATCGTCGTCAAGGCTGATCCACCAGCCGCGTGAGGGCGGCGCCGGCATGCACGATCACCAGGTCGCCGGGCACCACCGGCGAGACCACGGTGACATCGATGAACTCCTCGCCGGTGGCGGTTCGCACGAGCGCCGGCCCGAAACGGCTGTCCGGCGCGGTGATCACCTCGGCAAGCCGGCCCTCATCACTGCAGGTGATGCACACCTCGTCGGCGCACTCCTCGACCGGCGGCGCCAGGAGTCCGGGGTGCTCGAAGCAGACATGTGTGAGCTCCCACAGCAAGTGGTACATCAGTACGAAGCGTCCGGTCGCCGGCGCGAGTGGATTGGGATCGTCGATCCACAGCACGTGGCCAGCGGCTCCGGCATCCGGGCGCGCACCAGATCCGATCCAGATCGTGAGGGCACCCCATGCCGAGGCCCGGCGCATCACATCGACGACCGTGCGGTCATCGGCGCCCGCCACCGCGATGACGACGTCGCCGATCCGGACGCAGAGGCGTGCCTCGGCAGTGATGTCGTTAGATGTCAGCGCGAAGGCGGGCAACGCCCGCTTGCCGACGACGACCGGGTGCACGAACTCGACCGTCATGTGATGGGCGTGCGGCTCCCACGTCGGCGCGATGCACCACATCGTTGCGCCCGCGTGGAAGCGGCGGGCCAGCGCTAGGGAGGCGGCGGCGAGGTCGGTGGACAAGCCGTCGTCGAAGATGTCGGCGGTGATGCCCGCGGTCAAATCAGCGGTGAGATCGGCGGCGTTCATCATTTCGACGGCGGCCGTCATGCTGCACTCCCCGGTCGGGCGACCGGTGGGAGCACGCCGTACTCGCGCAGCAGTCGCGTCGTCGTCCCGGCGCTCTCCTCGTCCACCTGGGTCAGCGCATAGCCGAGATGCGCCATGACCAGGTCCCCGACGACCAGTTCGGGCAGATAGGCCATGCATATCCGGCGCTGCTCACCTGCGAAGTCGACGATCGCCATCGGCGCGCCGTCTTCCTCCGTCCATAGCGACATGATCCGACCTGGCACTCCCAGACACATTTTCGTCTCCTCAACCGTCATACCCAGTAAGGGGTTGATCACGAACATGGGCCAGCGCCGCGACGACGGCTTGGCCCAATGCCAGGCCGCCGTCGTTCGGCGGGACCAGTCGATGGACCAGAACCTCGAGTCCGATGTTGGTGAGCCGTTCCCGGCAGGCCTGAAGCAGCAGCACGTTCTGGAAGACTCCGCCGGTCAATCCGACGAGCGTCACCCCGGAGGCTGCAGCGATCCGTCGGCAGCACATGGTCACGGCGTCGGCGATCGCGACGTGGAAGGCGTAGGCAAGCACGTCGGCCGGCACACCCGCGCGCTGCCCGGTTACCACCGCACGCACGACCGGGCGGTAGTCCATGACGTTGCCGGCATCGATCGGGAATTTCAGCGGTTCGTCCAGGTCAGCTGCTCGGTAGTCAGCGCCGCGACTGCGTCCGGCGGTTGCGAGGATCTCGAGTTCGATAGCGGCCTGCGCCTCGTAGCCGATCCGCTGGCGCACCCCCAGAATCGAGGCGACCGCATCGAAGAGCCGTCCCATGCTGGTGCATCGGGTCGTGCCGACACCGGAGCGCAGTTGCGCGCGGACCGCGGCGGTCTCTGCAGGCTCACTCGCGATCACCGGAGCGAGGTCGGCGTCCCAGTCGACACCCGACGCGGCGAGGTATGCCAACGCCATCCGGCACGGGTTGCGCACCGCAACATCGCCACCGGGCAGATCCACCGCCAACAGGTGCCCTGCTCGGGTGTAGCTCGCGGTGTCGGCACCGAGGAGCAGGATCTCGCCGCCCCACACGGCCGCGTCGTCGCCGAACCCTGTGCCGTCGAAGGCAACGCCCACGATCGGGATGCCGATCCGGCCCTGCTCAGCGAGCAGCGAGACGACGTGCGCGTGGTGATGCTGGACGAAGCGCAATTCGGGCTCACCCTCGCCGCCCGCGTGCCGCTCTGCCCAACGACGGGTCAGGTAAGCCGGATGCGCGTCCGCGCCGACCACCACTGGATCCACTTGGTAGAGCGTCGTGATGTGGTCGACGGCTCGCTCGAAGGCACGCACTGTGTCGAGGCTTCCCATGTCGCCAACGTGGGCGGAACAGTAGGCATTCGTCGCGTCGATGAGGCAGCACGAGTTCTTCATCTCGGCGCCGACCGCAAGGGTCGCTGGCAGTTCCCGGCCCAGCGCGATCGGCATCGGGGCATAGCCCCGCGACCTGCGGATGGGCAGCTCGCGGCCGTCGAGCACCCGCACCACCGAGTCGTCACAGGGCACGTGGATGGGTCGGTCATGCGTCAGAACAGCGTCGGCCAGGCCGGGTAACCGGTCACGGGCATCAGCGTCGTCGAAGCAGAGTGGCTCCTCGCTGATGTTTGCGCTGGTCATCACCAGGACGTCGAGTGGGACCAGGTCGGAATCGGGTACCGGGGCCAGCAGCAGGTGGTGGATGGGCGTGTAGGCGAGCATGACGCCCAGCAACGGGTTCTGCGGCGCCACGAGGTCGTCGACACCGCGGTCCTCGCGCCGCTGCAACAGCACGATCGGCCGAGCCGCACCGGCCAGGACGGCGAGTTCGTCATCACTGGCGTGGACGAGCCGGGACACCACGCTCACGTCCCGGGCGAGCAGCGCGAACGGCTTGTCGTTGCGGGCTTTGCGGGCGCGCAACGCGGCGATCGCCGCCGAGTCATCGGCGCGGCACGCGAGGTGATACCCGCCGATGCCCTTGATCGCCACGATCTTGCCGTCTATCAGCGCACGCTGGGCAGCCTCGATCGCGTCATCGACGACGTCGATCCGTTGCTCACCGATCTCGAATCTCAGCCGCGGACCGCAGTCCTGACACGCGATCGGCTGGGCGTGGAAGCGCCGATCGCCCGGGTCGTCGTACTCTCGCGCGCAGTTCGTGCACATCGTGAACCCCGCCATGGTCGTGGCGGGCCTGTCGTAAGGCAGGTCCGTGATGATCGTAAATCGCGGACCGCAGTCAGTACAGGTGATGAACGGGTGGCGGTATCGACGGTCCGCCGGGTCGGCCAGCTCGGTGAGGCACGCATCGCACGTCGCCGTGTCCGGCGACACCGGCGAACGCAGTCCGGTACCTCTGACGCTGGCGACGATGGTGAAGTCCGACGCGGGGGTCGTCGGCACCCGCTCACAGTGCACCGCGGCGACAGCGGACAGCGGTGGTGCGTCAGTCACGAGTCGCTGCTCGAATGCGTCGAGGTCTGCGGCCGCGCCCTGCACCTGGCCAAATACCCCGTGGGCGTCATTGCCGACGAACCCGGTGAGTCCGAGCTCGGTTGCCAGCCGGTGAACGAACGGCCGGAAGCCCACGCCCTGCACGACTCCGGCGACCGTGAATTGGACGCGAGCAAGGTCGACGGGAGGGGCCACGCGGCTCGTCGCGCGGGTTGCGGTACTCATTCGCGCCGCCACAGCACGATGCGGTTGTTACCCGAGTCGGCGATCGCCATCCGGTCGCCGCGCATCGACAGGCCGTAGGGCCAGCAGAGCGAATCCTGCTCGATGGAGTCCCAGTGGTTCTCGCCGTTGGCGGCAAATGTCGGCTGGGCAAGCACGGCATCAGCCGGTGGTCCGGCGCCACCGAACCCTGCGGTCGGGATCGTGTCCCAGATGAGGATGCGGTTATTGGCGGTGTCCGCGACAGCCAGGCGGGTGCCGTCGATGTCGGTCGCGTACGGAAAACGCATCAGGTCCGCACGTTGCGGCGCGTAGGGCCACTCGGTGCACTTGGCGAAGTCGGATTGGCCCAGTACGAGAGTCGCGCCCAGGTCCACCTCCGGGTGCGGGGCCCAGCCGAGCACGCGATGGTTGCCGGCATCCGCGACGAGCAGCAGGTCGTCATTGCCGCAGATGTCGTGCGGCCATCGGAAGCTGTTCGCTGCCGCCGCACCACCGCGGTTCTCGTCACGGCCTGCCGCGTCGGGTTGGCCGAGGACAAGGTCGGGCGCTACGCCACCCGACTTCGGGACACCGCCAGACCAACCCAGTACACGCCGGTTTCCGGTGTCGGCGACGTAGAAGCGTCCCCCGACCACGGCCACCCCGAACGGCCAGTACAGCGAGTTCAGTGCACAGTCGCCGCCACGGTTTGCCGCGACGCTCTGCGGGTCCGGCTGTCCCAGGATCACGTCGGGCTCGGTATCACCCGCCGTCGGCACGTCGTGGTAGATCAACACCCGGTGATGCCAGGCGTCGGCGACGATCAGCATGTCGTCGTGGACCAGCACGCCGGTTGGCAGGAACATCCCCGAGCGGGTGTTGCCGCAGCCGCCTGCGGGTCCCTCGCTGGTGGCGTCGGGCTGGCCCAGCACCAGATCGCAGGGCTGCTCGTCCCGATCCGGAATGCCGTGCCAGATCATGATGCGGTGGTTACCCGTGTCGGCGGCGACCAGGATATCCTGTCCTCGAAAGGTGCCCAGATGCACGCCGCGCGGCGCGTACAGCCAGGATTCGGTCGGATGTGCGGCTGGCAGGGCGAGGCCGCCGAGCGCGGGAGCACCGAGCCGAATCTGAGCGCGCCAGCCGCCGGAGACATCGCCGGCATCGACGCCCGGGTGCTCCTGGACGTATCGATGCGACGCGCTGA